>JANOKW010000347.1:0-3066 GCA_031419475.1 Hyphomicrobium sp.
GAGAGGCCCTTCTGGAATTGAACCCGATTGCGTGCCATGCCACATCTCCTTGCGAAGACGTCAGAAATCGAAGATTCGCGTGGCCAGAAAATGGCTGACTATGGTGCGTAATCAGGTAATCGAAACTGTCGTGCGCTTTGCCATGCGAAAGTTGCCCTATATTAATGAAGCCCTATCGAGATGCGTCGAAAGAAATTAAATCTATGCAAGCGCAACCGGCCCAGCCAACGGGCCGCGAAAATTTTTAGCTACCTTGAAACGGCAGACTGTCACTTAAGTTCCATGGGTGCCCAAAAGCGCTCGATAATCATGTCGAGGTCAGCGCTTCGATGCTCTCGTCATAGCCGGGCCGACCATGAGAGCCATGTACGATGGACCGTGCGCTGGCCTGCCAATCGGCTAAATCCGACAGAAAACAGCGAGCTCGAGGGTAACGGCCGCAACGAAACGCCGCGCCGGGCGTTGGAGACATGTATTCGATTTTTTCTCGTCAGTCCCGCGCCGAGGTATTGCGTTATGCCTAAAAAAGCCCGTGCCTATTGGAAAGGCTATTTGAGGCTCAGCCTCGTCTCGATCGGTGTTGAAATTTATAACGCGGTCGAGTCCAAAGCTGAAATCTCCTTCCGCCAGCTCCACAAACCCTCCGGCCGCCGCGTCAACTACGAAAAAGTGGTTCACGGTATCGGCAAGATCGACAGCGCCGACATCGTCAAGGGCTACGAGGTTGACACAGATACTTACGTCACGCTTGAACCGGAAGAAATCGACGCTCTTAAGCTTGAGAGCAAGAAAACCATCGACCTGGTGCAGTTCGTCGATACCAAAGAAATCGATTACCTCTATTTTGAGCGGCCGTACTTTGTCGTCCCGGCCGACAAGATGGCCGGCGAGGGTTACGTCGTCATCCGCGACGCGCTGACCAAAACCGGCAAGGTCGGCCTTGCGCAAGTCACCATTGCCGGTCGTGAATGGCTGGTCGCCATCGCGCCTATGCAGGGCGGTTTGCTCATGGAGATGCTGCGGTACGCAGACGAACTTCGCGACCCGGCAGATTTCTTCGATGAAGTGCCCAACGCGCGGCCCGACAAGGAAATGGTCGACCTCGCGGTGCAACTCATTACCAAGAAGTCCAGCAAGTTTGCACCCGAGAAATACGAAGATCACTACCAAAGCGCGCTGCACGAGCTGGTGCAAGCTAAACTCAAAGGCCGCAAGATCATCGCGCCGTCGGACGAATCGCGGCCTAAGGGTGCCAACGTGGTCGATCTGATGGAAGCACTTAAAAAAAGTGTTGGCCAATCCGGCAAACCCGCCGCCAAGCCTAAACCGGCCAAGACCAAGAAGCAGGCGTGAAAGTGTGGGCTATGCCGGCAAAGTTTAAGGCCACCAAGCGCAAGCAACTCAACATTGACGCCCGCCACCGGCGACAGAAACGCCCACACGCTAAAGCATGAGCTGCGCCAATGGCCAAGAAGCTGTCCGACTACCATGCCAAGCGCAACTTCAAGAAAACCGCCGAACCGCGCGGTGAGCAAGCCATCCGGCCTGCCCTATACCCACGCTTTGTCATCCAGAAACATGACGCCACCCGCCTGCATTATGATTTGCGGCTGGAAGTCGATGGCGTTTTCAAGTCCTGGGCGGTCACGCGCGGACCGTCGCTCGATCCGGGCGAGAAACGTCTCGCGGTCGAGGTCGAAGACCACCCACTCGACTACGGCGATTTCGAAGGCACCATTCCAAAAGGCGAATACGGAGGCGGCACAGTTTTATTGTGGGATCGGGGTTTCTGGTCGCCACTTGGCGACACGTCAGCGGCGCAAGCGTTGCGTGCTGGCGAACTGAAGTTCAACCTGGCTGGCGCCAAGCTGAAAGGCAGTTGGGTATTGGTGCGTATGAAGCATGACCGCACAGGTAGTAAGCGCACCAATTGGCTCCTGATCAAACATAAAGACGAGTGGGCCAAACCCGGCAGCAATGAGAAGATTTTGAGCAAAGACCGTTCGGTCGCCTCACTCCGGACCATGCCGCTGATCGCGGCGGGCAAAGGGGAAGGGCCGAGCCCGTTTATGCTGACGCGGCGCAAGGCGGCAAAGCCAGATGACGTTTGGCACTTGACCCCAACCGAAGTTGCGCCACCGCCAGTCGTAAAACCGCGTCGCCGCGGTACACTCAAGATCACGCCGGTCAAAGCCGATGGCAGCGCCGTGCTCGGCGTCATGATTTCAAAACCCGATAAGGTGCTATGGCCGGGCGGCGACAAGAAGACGGTGACCAAGCGCCAGCTGGCCGAATATCTCGCCACGGTCGGTCCCTGGATGATCGATCATGTGCGCGGCCGGCCGTGCTCCCTTCTGCGCGCGCCCGATGGGATCGAGGGTCAGAGTTTCTTTCAACGCCACGCCATGTCCGGAACATCCGAGTTGATCGAAACCGTCAAGGTCCGGGGCGACCACGAACCTTATCTGCAAATCGACAACGTCGATGGCCTGGTCGCCATGGGCCAGTTGGCGGCAATAGAGTTTCATCCATGGAACTGCGCACCCTTCGCACCGGCCGTTCCGGGACGATTAATTTTCGATCTTGATCCAGCACCGGATGTGCCGTTCACAGCCGTCGTAGAAGCGGCGAGGGAATTGCGCGAGCGACTGGACGCCATCGGCCTTATCGCATTTTGCAAAACGACCGGCGGCAAGGGCCTGCACGTCGTCACGCCTCTCAAGGTGATCTCTGACGATACATCGGGGTGGGATGAAGCGAAGATATTTTCCCAAGCCATCAGCGCGCAGATGGCGCAAGACAGCCCGTCAAAATATCTCACCAAAATGACCAAGAAGCTGAGGACCGGCCGAATCTTTCTCGACTACCTGCGCAATGATCGCATCGCCACGGCGGTCGCACCGCTTTCCCCGCGTGCGCGGCCGGGAGCGACGGTGTCTATGCCCCTTACCTGGTCGCAGGTACGCAGCGGCCTTGATCCCACACGCTTCACCGTGCATTCGGTGCCGACGCTGCTCGCAAAGACGAGCGCTTGGCAAGACTACCGGACGGCCGGGCGGCCGCTGA
>JANOKW010000348.1:0-2087 GCA_031419475.1 Hyphomicrobium sp.
CTCGATCCCCGCGATCCGTAAACGCGAAGCCAAGTCGACGGTGGAATTGCCATCTGGCGGCACGATCGCTCTTGCCGGCCTCATCTCGGAAGATACGCGCCAGAACATCGATGGCCTGCCGGGCATCAAGGACATTCCGATACTGGGTACTCTGTTTCGCAGCCGCGACTACATCAAGAACGAATCCGAACTTGTCGTCATCGTTACCCCCTACCTCGTCAAGCCGACGAGCCGGCAGCAGCTTGCGATACCGACTGATGGCCTCGCACCTGCAACCGACATGAAGGCGAATTTCCTCGGTCACCTCAATCGCATCTACGGAAAGAGCGAAGCTCTGCCCGATGGCGGCCTGAAAGGCGACTACGGTTTCATCGTCGAATAGCTCGTGCACTGGAGACGTATCATGACGACAAAAATCTCGAATTCGCACGGGCCGTCACTTGGCTTCGCTGGCAGCCGCAAGGTTCTGACCGTTGTTCTCCTGGCCGCGGCACTCGCTGGCTGCAAGACAGACGACGATCAAACAAAAGTGGCCGGATGGTCTCTGCTTGATCCCAATCAGCGCCATCCGATTATGGTCTCGCAGCAGCCTTCGCATCTCAACGTGCATGTTCCACGCGGCGCGCACGGCTTATCGCCAACGCAACGCGCCGACGTCATAGACTTCGTCAACCGTTATCGTGCAGCAGACGCTGGCAACAGCCGCCTCGTCATTTCTGTGCCAAGCGGCGCGCCGAACGAAGTTGCAGCAATGAATGCAACCGGAGATATCCGCGCTCTCCTCCTCGACGGCGGATTCAACGAATCCGGCATAACAGTCGAAGCATTCAACGATGAAAGCAATCCAGCTCCCCCGATCCGCATCTCCTACATGCGTTACGTGGCGGAAGGTCCTCAGTGCGGCCACGACTGGTCGGAAAACCTGGCCCATGGGCCAAACAACAATTCCTATCCGAACTTCGGATGTTCCAATCAACGCAACCTCGCTGGCATGATTGCGAACCCGGCTGATCTTCTCGGGCCGCGTTCGGAAGGACAGCGGTACGCCGAGCGCCGTGACGAAATCATGGACAAGTACGTGAAGGGCGAAACGACGGCGGCGAAAAAGTCTGACGACGAACGCGTCCAGACGAACAAATAATTTATGTGAGGTTTGGAAGTCATGTCTAGGCAAGCACAAACGGCCGTTGAGGACGAAATCGAAAGCGCCGAAGCGGCTCAGAACGAGACGCAGAGCGGGACCGAACGTGTGCGCCCCATTCCGCGCATTTCGATTCAGGCATTCTGCGACGATCAGCGGACGGCCGAGGTTTTACAATATGCAGCCGAAGACCGCCGGCTTTCCAAGGCGCACGTCAGCGTTCACATGGGCGGCATCGGAGCGGCGATCGCTCATTATGTCGATAGCCCGACGCCGAACCTGATCATCGTCGATAGTGCGCTAAAAGGCTCACAGCTGGTTCATGATCTCGATACGTTGGCTGAAAGCTGCGATCCGGGCACCCGCGTTATCGTGGTCGGCCGGCACAACGACGTGCTGCTCTATCGCGAGCTTTTGAAGCGCGGCGTTAGCGAATACCTAGTCACGCCGGTTGACCCTCTGGCGATGATGGAAAGCATCTCCAACCTATACAACAATCCCGATACCGATCCGGTCGGTCATGTGTTTGCATTTATTGGCGCCAAGGGCGGCGTGGGCTCCTCCACTATTTGCCACAACGTTGCCTGGACGTTATCGGAAGTCTTGAAGTCGAACGTAACCATCGCCGACCTCGACATGGCATTCGGCACCACGGGCCTCGATTTCAACCAGGATCCTGTTCAGGGCATTGCCGAAGCGCTCGCCGCACCGGAACGGCTGGACGACCAGTTGCTCGACCGTCTTCTGACCAAGTGCTCGGAGCACTTGTCGATCTTCGCGGCGCCAGTGGTCCTTGATCGCGACTACGAAATATCGCCAGAGGCGTGCGATGTGGTCATTGATGTTGTGCGCCAGAACGTGCCGTAATGATGACTTCGTCCGCCTGCATCAGCACGCGCTTGGTCCACGGTGCCCAGCAGTGCGGCAAGTCGATCGCTACATACGG
>JANOKW010000349.1:0-6056 GCA_031419475.1 Hyphomicrobium sp.
ATCGCCCATGAAAATCATGGCTGGCGGCGCGTTGAACCACAAGAACCCGAGCCCAGCGCCGATGAGCGCGCCGCAGATCACAGAGAGTTCGCCCGCACCTGGAACGTGATGCACCTTGAGATAGTCGGCAAAGTTCGCGTGACCTATGAGATAGGCAATCAGCCCGAAAGTTGCCGCAGCAATCATGACGGGCACAATGGCCAAGCCATCGAGACCGTCGGTCAAATTGACGGCGTTGCCCGCGCCCGTGATGACCAGGGCGCCGACGCCGATGAAGAAGATGCCGAACGGAATAAGCAAGTCTTTAAAGAACGGCACCGCAAGCGACGAGGTAAAGCCTGAGTGCAAGCTGGTCCAAAATGTGGGATCCAGTGGATTCCAAGTACCGGGCGTTCCAACGCGCATCATTAAAAGTGTGGCGATAGCTGCTGCCAAGAGTTCGAGCCCCAGCCGTGTGCGGCCTTCAAACCCCGCGGTCGAACGTTTCGAAACCTTAAGATAGTCGTCGTAAAATCCGATGGCGCCGTAAGCTAGCGTCACGAGCAAGACGATCCAGATGTAGGAATTCGACAATTGCGCCCAAAGCAGCGTCGAAACCGTAACACCCGCGAGGATCATTAAGCCGCCCATCGTGGGCGTGCCGCGCTTGACGTAATGCGACTGTGGCCCGTCCTCCCGGATCGGCTGCCCCTTGCCTTGCTTTAAACGCAGCACATCAATGATTGCGGGGCCAAACATCATTACGAACAGGAAGGCGGTGAAGATGGCACCGCCCGTGCGAAACGTTGTGTAGCGAAACACGTTGAGCGCGTTGATCTGGTCGCTGAAGTTGACGAGTTCGTACAGCATCCGCCGTCAATTCCCCCGGGAGCCCATTCTCTACTGAGAACCGCCGCCATTGGCATATTGCTTCTGTAGCGCGGCGACAAGCGGCTGAAGCCGCATGCCGTTCGAGCCCTTGATCATGATCGCGTCGCCAGCACGCAGCGCTGACTTAACAGCGTCGCCAAGCCCGCTGGCCGTCTCCGCATAGTGTCCCTTGATAGCGTCTGGAAGACAATCATAAAGGCTTTTCATGTGAGGCCCACAGGCAAAGAGTAAATCGGTACCGGCGCCTGCAACTGCACCTTTAAGGCCGCTGTGCAAATCGAGGGAAGCCGCCCCGAGTTCGAGCATATCGCCCAAGACCACGATTCGCCTGGGAAATCTCAACCGCGGAACGGTTGCCAGCGTCGCGAGGGCCGCGCGTAGTGAGGCTGGATTAGCGTTATAGCTCTCATCAATTAGGAGGCATTCGCCCTCCCCAATTTTCAAAATCGCGCGTGCGCCCCGGCCTGCAGGCGGCGGCAACGTGGCGAGAGCTGAAACGGCGGCTTTCACGTCAGCGCCTGCCGCGTGAAGTGCCGCAACGACGGCCAGCACATTTTCCGCGATGTGACGGCCCGGCATAGCAATGTGGAACGCAACGCGTTCTCCGTTGATGTTTGCTGTGATATCGCTGCCTTCGTCACCCAACACGAGTTTCTCGGCAAACACGTCCGCACCCGCCTCAAGCCCAAAACTGACGACCTTGGCGGCTTGAATTTGCGCACGAACGCGCAGCCGTTCGAAATGCGGACTTGCGCGTTTGATGATCGCCGTCCCGCCCGAGACCAGGCCTTCAAAGATTTCGGCCTTGGCATCCGCGATCGCTTCGACCGACGCGAAGTGTTCAAGGTGGACGGGCTCCACCGTTGTCACGATCGCGGCATGTGGATTGACAAACCGAGTGAGGGCAGCAATTTCACCCGCATGGTTCATGCCGATTTCGAATACGCCATACTGCGTGTCTGCCGGCATCCGCGCCAGCGTGAGAGGCACACCCCAATGGTTGTTGTAGGATTTTTCTGACGCGTGCACACGCTCCGGGGCCACCGCATTGAAACACGCGCGCAGCATTTCTTTGGTGCCGGTTTTGCCAACGCTGCCTGTCACCGCAATGATGCGCGCATCTGGCGCCAAGCGGCGGCGCGCCAAGCTGCCTAGAATTTCAAGGCCGAGCAGTGGATCGCCGTCGCGGCTATCGCTTTCAAAATTTTCGCGAAAGAAATTCTTCTTGCACCGGATTAGCGCGCCATCGCCGCGTTTGCGTTCGTAATGAGCGCCAACCAGCGCCGCTGCGGCTCCGGCCTTAAAGGCATTGGTGACAAACTCGTGCCCATCACGCGCATCGCGAAGCGCGACGAACAAATCTCCGGGCTGCAACGAACGCGTGTCGATCGATACGCCGGTAATGGCTACATCCGGCACGCCATCTCCTGACGCGAAGAACAGTGCATCCAATATCTGCGGCCAGGTCCAAAGCGGCTTGGTCATATGTCAGAGGCTCTCAAGGCGCGGCGCAGCTCTTCGTGGTCTGAAAACGGGATCACCCGATCGCCTATGATCTGACCGGTTTCATGGCCTTTTCCGGCAACCAGAACAACATCACCTTGACCCATCATGGCAACGGCCGTGCGTATAGCCTCCGCCCGGTCACCGATTTCTGTAGCAACTTTGGCCCCGGCTAGGATTTCGGCGCGAATAGCGGCTGGTTGCTCAGAGCGCGGATTGTCATCGGTAATGATCGTAACGTCGGCCTTCGCTGCAGAAATCTGCCCCATGAGCGGCCGTTTGCCTTTGTCGCGATCGCCGCCGCAACCGAAAACAGAGATGAGTTTTCCCGATACCAATGGACGGCACGCGTCGAGCGCGGCGGCAAGTGCTTCTGGTTTGTGCGCATAGTCGACAATCGCCAGCCCGCCCTTGGCTTCGCCGATGATTTCGAGCCGGCCGGGCACGCCGTGCAACGTTTGCAAGGCTGCGAGCACGAGATTGACATCTTCGCCCGCGGCAATGGCAAGACCCGCTGCCGTCAACGCATTTTCGGCTTGATAGGCACCGACAAGCGGGAGTGCGACGTCGTAGGTACGCCCTTCGGCTTCGACGAGCATGACCTGTGCAAAGCCTTCGTTCTTGAGCGAAAGGCGCCGCAGCGTTTTGCCTTTGCTGCCAACCGTCAAAACGCGTAAGCCGCGCTCTTGTGCAGCCGCAATCACACGCTCGGCATAGGTACCGTCCGTGTTGATGACCGCTGCCTGTCCGGGCTGGAGTAACTCAGTGAAAAGGCGAAGTTTGGCGTTGAAGTAGTGGTCAACAGTTGGATGATAGTCCATGTGATCGCGGCCAAGATTCGTGAAAGCAGCCGCCTTGAGACGCACGCCATCGAGCCGGTTTTGATCGAGACCGTGCGACGAGGCCTCGAACGCCAGATGCGTAATGCCCTCGCCCGCAAGTCCATCGAGTGTTGCATGCAAGGTAACGGGATCGGGTGTCGTCAGCGATCCATAAATGGATCCACCGGGTTTGATCAGGCCGATGGTTCCAAGTGACGCCGCCTGCCGGTTGAGGCTCGAGAAAATCTGCCTGGTAAAATCCGCAACAGAGGTCTTGCCGCTGGTTCCAGTGACAGCAACTGCAATCTCTGGCTGGCGCGGATGAAAGCGCGCAGCGATGAGTGCCAGCGCGCGGCGCGGGTTATTCACGCACAGCATCGGCACCGGACCATCGTTTGCGATGCCCTTGCCTTGGCCCACAATAATCGCGGACGCGCCCCGCTGTATGGCGTCCGGTATAAAGCGCGCTCCGTCTGTTCTAGCGCCGGGCAGCGCTGCAAATATCCATCCGGGGCCAACCGCGCTGCTCGCCGCCGTAATACCTTTGACGTCAATGCAACCAGCTTGCGCCGGCGCAATGATTTCAGGAGGTAAAACGTCGCTCAGTCGCATGGCCGCCTGGCTTGTATTGGCGCACGTCCGCGCCAGAACCTGCGGGGTTGTAGGTTGCGCCGGGCCTTGCGTCAAACACGCTATGATTATTGGGGATTATTGCGTGACTTCTGCCATCAAGGGCGCCACCGAAAGTTGCGGGGCGATGCGGCGGATGAGCCGCCCAGTCACCGGCGCGGCGTTCAACGAGGCCGTGCGCTGACCGCCAGTCTCTTCGGTCCCTTTGGGTTCGAAAAGCAACACGAACGTCAGATATTGCGGAGCATCCATGGGGAACACGCCAAGGAACGAGGAAATAACTGTCTTCTCTTCGTAGCGCCCACTCTCCGCCCGGTCCGCGGTGCCCGTCTTGCCGCCAACACGGAAGCCCGGAACGTCGGCGCGCTTACCCGTGCCGATAGGGTCGAGAACGTTGAGGCGGAACAGCCGCGCCATTTCACGGCTGGTGAGATCACTCGCAACTTGAACCGGCTTTGTTGCGGCATCCGGTCGGAACCGCAAGAATGTCGGCTTCACCAGCGTACCGCCATTCAGCAGCGAAGCGGCGGCGGCTGCGAATTGCATCGGTGCGACGGCGATGCCGTGGCCGTAGCTCATCGTGATGAGTTCAATACGCTCAAAACGCTCCGGCACTTGCGGCGCGCTCACAGGGCCCGCTTCCGTGTGAATGGGATCGATCAAACCTATGCGCTGCATGAAGCCGCGAAATTTTTCAGGGCCCGCTTGAAGCGCCAGCATCCCGCTGCCGACATTGGACGAGAGCGTGAAAATTTCACTGATCGAGAGTGGACGTCCGGCGGGATGGAAATCGGTAATCGTGAAACGTCCGGCTATCAGCGGCTCGCGCACATCTAATACCGTTGCCGAAGTGGCAGTCCCTTCATCCAGCGCCATGGCGACAGTCATGGTCTTGAATACGGAACCCAATTCGTAAGTCCCGCCTGAAATCTTATCGAGCCGGGACGGATCTAGCCCCATTGCCGGCCGTGATGGATCGGTGCGCGGCAGAGAGGCGCTTGCCAGAACTTCGCCGCTGCGAATGTCGAGAATGACACCGGCGGCCCCCTTCGTATGGTAGCGGCGGACGGCGGTCTCGAGTTCATCTTCGAGTGTGTGTTGCACGCCGATGTCGAGCGACAGCCTCACGGGCGACCGCGCCGAAAGTTCAGCGCCGTGAACAGCGTCAACACCGATGACGTCGTCAATGTGTTTTTCGATTCCAGCAACGCCCTTATTATCGACATTGACAGCGCCGAGAACGTGGCCCGCAAGTTCGCCAGCAGGATACGCACGGCGCAGCTCTTTGCGAAACGCAAGACCCGGAAGACCTAAATCGTGAATTCTCTGCGCGACTTTTGGAGCGAGCCCGCGCCGGATCCACACGAACCGCCGTGACTTGTCGGCCAGCGCGTGCCGCAGTTCAGCCTGATCGAGATCGGGTATCACGCTGGCCAATTTCTCGACCACCTCGTCGCGATCAAGCACGATTGCTGGATCAGCGAAGAGCGATGGGACTTCGATATCGGTCGCCAGCAACCTGCCGCCCCGATCGATAATATCGGGCCGAGCGAAACTCGTTGGCACGGCGTCGCTCACCGCAAGGGTGACTTGCGGACCGGTGTGTATGCCGAGATAAACAAGCCGGCCGCCGACAGCGCCAAACATCGCCAGTACTGCGCCAAACAGCAGCGCATTCGCGATCCGGCGGCGCAATGCTCCGGGCGGGGTATCATGTGTGCTGGTCTGAGTTTGTGCTGTGCGCTTTTGCATTTCAACGCTGCCCAGGATCAACATCCGTCGCGGTCGCAAGGCGGGCATTATTCGGCATTTGGCCTGGACGGGGCGGGGTAAGGCCCTGCGCACGGGCCAAGGCGTCGATTCGATCGGGCCGGCTAAGGTGGCTTTTTTCGGCTTTCAATACGGCGATATCGCTGCGTGCTTTACCGGCAGCCTTTTCTTGGGCTTGTACGTTCGCCTCAAGCCGGCGCGTCTCGTAGTTAAGGCTGTAGAGCATGAACGCACTGGCCATGGCGAAGAAGAACGCTGCAAAGTTGGCGAGACGCATCGTCGGTTCTCCGATTCGAGACAATGTCCCCGCTAGCGCTGCGGCACCGGCACTTCGATCGCGGCAAAGTCGAGCGCATGAGGCGCTTCTTCGGTCCGGATCGCCGTTCTCAGCCGTGCCGAGCGGGCACGCGGGTTCAGATCTAATTCACCTTTAGAAGGTGTTAACGGCTTCGAGTTAACAAT
>JANOKW010000350.1:0-2850 GCA_031419475.1 Hyphomicrobium sp.
TAAAGTCTTGGCCCGATCACCAACAAACCCACGAATTTTAGCTTTACCTTCAAACCTATCCGGTTGACGGTCCAAACCCACAACAAACCCTTCAATAGTTACATCCGCCTCGGGCTCCATCAATTCAAAGCCAGCGCGCGCTGCGACTGCGTGAATGTAAGACAGCGACAAGCGCTCCTTCAACGTATTGATAGAATGCGCTGATCCCGCCGACACGCTTACCCCCGTTATGGCCTGCACGAGTATAGGACTATCAACCCGAGTTCCCAAAGCAAAAAGGGGAGCCGAAGCTCCCCTAAGCATGATGACGTGGCGGCAAGATCAAGCGGCGGCGGCGGCTTTTTCGGCGGCGTCGCGGGCTTTATCTTCGGCACCTTTGGCGGCGACGTCGCGGTCAACCAGCTCGATGACGGCGCGCGGGGCGCTGTCGCCGAAGCGGAAGCCGGCTTTCAGCACGCGGGTGTACCCGCCGTTGCGGTCCTTGTAGCGCGGAGCCAGCACATCGAACACCTTCTTCGCCATGTCTTCGCTGCCGAGGCGGGCGATGAGCAGGCGGCGCGAGTTGAGGTCGCCGCGCTTGCCGAGGGTGATGAATTTTTCGATGACGCGACGCAGATCCTTGGCTTTCGGCAAGGTCGTGACGATTTGCTCGTGATGGATGAGGGAAGCCGCGAGGTTCGAGAACATCGCCTGGCGGTGGGAGCTGTCGCGGCTAAACCGGCGACCAAGTTTACGATGACGCATGAGTTGATAGTCCTGATGTTAGGTTTTCTGGTTTGTTACGGGGAGGTTCTACGGCCTCACCTCGGTAGTGCAAACGCCAAATTCTGAAGTCGCCAAATGGCCAAGTCGTGCAAACGACCTGCCGACCTGCCGACTTCCCGGCTTCCCGTCTTTAATACTGATCTTCAAACCGCTTGGCCAGCTCTTCGATGTTATCTGGCGGCCAGTTCGGCACTTCCATACCAAGGTGCAGACCCATGGTCGCCAAGACTTCCTTGATTTCGTTGAGCGACTTGCGCCCGAAGTTTGGCGTTCGCAGCATCTCGGCTTCCGTCTTCTGGATCAGGTCGCCGATGTAGACGATGTTGTCGTTCTTTAAGCAGTTGGCCGAACGCACCGAAAGCTCGAGTTCGTCGACCTTCTTGAGAAGTGCGGCATTGAAAGCAAGCTCGGGGTGCGAACGCTCTTCGACGGCCTTCTTCGGCTCTTCGAAGTTGATGAAGACGGCGAGCTGGTCCTGAAGAATACGTGCCGCCAATGCGACTGCGTCTTCGGCGCGGACGGACCCATCGGTTTCAACCGACATGGTCAGCTTGTCGTAATCGAGGATCTGACCTTCGCGAGTGTTCTCGACCTTGTAGGAAACCTTCTTGACCGGCGAATAAAGGCTATCGACCGGGATCAAGCCGATCGGTGCATCTTCGGGACGATTGCGGTCGGCCGAAACGTAGCCCTTGCCCATGTCGGCGGTGAATTCCATACGGATCGACGCACCTTGGTCGAGATGGCAAATCACGTGCTCGGGATTGAGGATTTCAACATCGGACGACGCTTCCATATCGCCGGCTTTCACGGCGCCAGGGCCGTCCTTCTTCAGGACGATGCGCTTAACGCCGTCCGAATGAATACGTAGCGCGATTTCTTTGATGTTCAGGATCATGTTGGTCACATCTTCGCGCACGCCCGTGACGGACGAGAACTCGTGCAACACGCCGTCGATCTGGACGGTCTTGATGGCAGCACCTTGCAACGACGACAACAACACGCGGCGCAGCGCGTTGCCGAGTGTCATTCCAAAACCGCGTTCCAGCGGCTCCGCGACGACAGTCGCGATGCGCGTGCGGTCACGGCCGGGCTGGATATCGATTTTCGATGGCTTGATCAGATCTTGCCAGTTCTTCTGGAGAACGTTCACCACGGGGGGCCTCGTCTATGATTTGGCGCGGCTGGGACATTTCAGACCTGGGGCCGCGCATCGCTGAAAGACTGTCTTGGTTCGTGCCGCCGGCGCACATGCTTGGTTTGCGCCGCCGCCGCACATGGGCCCGATGGGCACACATACGCCGGCAGGAAAACGACTAGACGCGACGGCGCTTTCTTGGACGGCAACCGTTGTGCGGGATCGGCGTGACGTCGCGGATCGACGTGATTTGCAGACCGACGGACTGCAACGCGCGCAACGCCGATTCACGGCCCGAGCCCGGACCCGTGACTTCGACTTCGAGCACTTTCATGCCGTGATCTTGCGCTTTCTTGCCGGCATCTTCAGCGGCTACCTGAGCCGCATAAGGTGTCGACTTGCGCGACCCCTTGAAGCCCTTGGTGCCCGAAGACGACCAGGCAATGGTATTGCCCTGCGCGTCGGTGATCGTGATCATGGTGTTGTTGAACGACGCGTTGACGTGGCAAACGCCAGACGTGATGTTCTTCTTCTCGCGCTTCCTGACTTTGCCTTTGCCAGGACCGGCGGCTGCTTCTTTAGCCATTGGTATTCATGCTCCTTGCCCCGGCGCGGGGCTTCGCTTTTGGTGCGGGCATTACCCCGCGAATTTTGTGAAAGACTACTTCGTCGCCTTCTTCTTACCGGCAATCGCAACTGCCTTGCCCTTGCGGGTGCGTGCGTTCGTATGTGTGCGCTGACCGCGAACGGGCAGACCTTTGCGGTGACGGAGGCCACGGTAGCAACCGAGATCCATCAAGCGCTTAATGTTCATCTGCACTTCGCGGCGAAGATCGCCCTCGACATTATAGTCGTGGTCGATGGCTTCACGGATCTGCAGGATTTCAGCATCCGTCAATTGATTGACGCGACGCTCGGCAGGGATCCCGACCTTCGCGCAAATCTCT
>JANOKW010000351.1:0-2123 GCA_031419475.1 Hyphomicrobium sp.
TCGCGCCCGCGTGAGGCCGGAGGAGGCGAAAGCTTCCCTGCGAGCGTGCGTGCCGGAGCAAAAACGCCTGCCGCTGACGAAAAAACATCGCCACAGCCCGCCAATCGTCAAACACAAGCGTTGCTCAGAGGTTCCCTAGATCGGTTTAAACGGACGCCCAATACGGCGGCACGCGGTAATAATCGTGAATGCTCTGCTCATAGGCTCGGCCCCACGCCGGCGCTGCGTCGGACGAATATGCCGGTGCGCCCTTTAGCGCTTCTTCGGTCAAACCAACGACGTAGCCTTGTTGACGCGTGTCGTACTTGAGGGTTTGCCAAGGGAGGGGATGATATTGGGTGCCAATGCCTAAAATGCCTCCGAATTCCATGATGGCATAGGCAATCCGGCCTGACCGCTTGTCGAGCATGACATCATAGATGCGTCCAAGCATTGCGCCTTCTGTGTTGTAGACGTCGGTGCCTTGAACTTTGCCTGCCGATATCAGCGAAGTGGTTTCATCGGGAGAATCCATGGGATGGCCTTTCGGTCGCCTATAGTGCAGCAACACTTGCGAGGACTTGTATGTTCCGAAAAATCATCAATTTTAGGAAAAGGGCTTCAGGCCGTCGCAATCAACGGGCCACGCAAACGCCTTCGCCGAATTGTTGAGGGCGATCTTGGCTCTGGGGCTAAGTTCCACTACCCACCCAAGTGCCAAGTTGAAGGCTTCCCAAGGTGCCGCACCTTGCTCTAGGTTGCGGCAATGCCCGTCCTGGAGGCCGACCCGAATATCGAAAGTTTCATCTCCCGCTGGAGCCAATCCGCCGGATGCCGCGCGACAATCATGGTGAGACTCAGCGTCAATCAGGATGAGACTGCGCCGTGTGTGAGCGGACGGTGGATGGGCGGAGCCCGACCGACGGCAGCAAATGCCCCGGCCGCATTGATCTCTACAAACGCGGCTGTTTCGTTCTCGAAGCCAAACAGAGCCGCCAGAAGGGCGGCGACAAAGAGCTTAAGCTCAAAGATCAGATCGATCTCTTCGTGCCCGAAAGTTTCGCGTGCCCTTGAACAGCGCAAAGACAAACCGAACCCCGAAGACGTTGCCCATTTTCTCATGCGCTGCTTGTTCACGATGTTCGCCGAGGATGTGAAGCTGCTTCCCGAGCACTGTTTCCGCGACTGGCTGGAAACGGCCCGGGATAATACGGACAAGTTCCCGCATGAACTGGCCCCGCTCTGGCAGGCAATGGATACAGGCGGGTACGCCACTATTGCCTCTACCAAGGTCAAGCGCTTCAATGGCGCGTTCTTTAAGAAGGCAACCGTCTTCGATCTCGCTCGCGAAGAGATTGGCGAGTTATGGGCGGCAGCGAAAGCCGACTGGAAACAGGTCGATCCCGCAATCTTTGGCACGCTACTGGAACAGGCACTTGATCCAAAGGAGCGCGCCAAGCTCGGCGCACATTATACGCCTCGCGCCTATGTCGAGCGCCTCGTCGTTGTGACGATTATGGAGCCGCTGCGTCAGGAATGGGCAAGCGTGCAGGCGACAGCCGAACGCCTGAAGGAAGAGAAACGGGAAAAAGATGCGATTGAAGTCGTGCGCGACTTTCATCACAAGCTATGCGAAACGCGCGTGCTCGATCCGGCGTGCGGCACAGGCAACTTCCTCTATGTCGCCCTGGAGATGATCAAGCGGTTGGAAGGCGAAGTGCTGGACGCACTGCTGGACCTCGGCGGTCAGGAAGCGCTGGCGTTGGAAAAGCAGTCGGTCGATCCGCATCAGTTCTTAGGGATTGAACTCAATCCGCGCGCGGCAGCGATTGCGGAACTCGTGATCTGGCTCGGCTATCTGCAATGGTACTACCGCACGCAGAAGGGCGATCCGAGTGAGCCTATCCTGCGTGATTTCAGGAATATCCATTGCCATGATGCCGTGCTCGATTGGGATGGTTATCCCGTGCCCAAGGTTGAGACGAAAGACGGCAAGCGCATCGAAACCTTTCCGAATGCGCGTAAGCCGAAGTGGCCTGAAGCCGAGTTCATCTATCGGGCCATCCCCGCTCGCGCGGGGAACACACGACCGAAAATGGCACCCTGCCATCGAGTCGCGGGCCATCCCCGCTCGCGCGGGGAAC
>JANOKW010000352.1:0-7045 GCA_031419475.1 Hyphomicrobium sp.
GACGAAAAGCCCGCCGCCTGAGACCACTGCAACCGTCGATGGGAGCGGGTGTCCGCTATCACCGTAATGCTGTCCGCCTTGGACCGTAATCGTGTCCGCCTTCAAACGGAATCAGTGTCCGCAATCACCGGAATCCGCAGTCTGGAGGCGCATCGGAAGTTTTCTCACTCACTTCAAGCCAACAGAATGCGCGAGCTATCTGCACAACAGCGGCTACGGTTCCATATGAACCGGAAAGACTATAGGCAAATCCTCTCAACGTATATTGAACACAGAAATCAGTCGTTCTACCCGGACTGGATTCCATTTCGCGGCCCCGAAAAAAACGGGCTCGCCGCATTTATCCCCTGCGGATTTCGATACGCTTTTCCGCCTTGACGGCCTCAGGGCGTTTTTCCGCGGTAATTGTGAGGACACCTTTATCGTAGCGTGCCTCAACCTTGCTTTCGTCAATGCTATCGGGGAGCTGTACCGATCGCATGAAGCTCCCGTAGCTTCGCTCCATGAGATATTGATTTTTGCCCTTCTCTTCTTTGCTATGCCGCTTTTCGCCCTTGAGCGTGAGCACGCCGTACACGCCGTTCATTAAGGTCACGTCCTTTTCGTCGATGCCCGGCAATTCGGCTTCGATGAGATCGCCTTGCCGGTGTCCTTGAGGTCGAGCGTCGGCAAGAGAACGTCGGCGTCGGATGTGCTTAAAAGGTGCGGAAAACTCGGCCAGCCGTGATGAAACCTGTCGAAGACGCGGTCCATTTCTGACTTCATTGCGTTGACGACGGGGCGGTTGGTGGGATGTCCGTTTTCGCGGGGAGTGATTTGGGTGGCCATAGAAAGCTCCGTTGGTTAATGGTGAACCCTTTGTGGCGCCTTTTAAACGACTTGTTCGACCAGCGCCTTGATCTTGCGCAATTCAATCGAGATCGGTGACAGCAGCCACGCGAAAGGTCCGCATCACACCGTCGTGTTCTTTGAACGAGACATACTCACCCGGCAGAAACCGATGGGCGCTGAGTTTGAAGCCCGTTTCATCGTCGCTTTCGCGGGTCGGATCGTAGTCAAATGCCCATGCGCCGCCGCGCTTATGAACCAGGCGTCCGAGTTCCGTTGTTTCACCGGGCCAGAACCGTTGCACGCGGCAACGATCGCGCACTTTTTTCCACTCGGCCGCGGCTAGACGCCCCTCCGGATCGAGGGGAGCTGCGAATTCATAGCCGCGATCACGGCTTCCCTCTGGAAAGTCGTGATCGCGTGCGAGTTCAAGCCTTATGCGTTTGAGCGTCATAGCTCTCTCCAAAATCTTCAGTGCGACATCAGAACGGGAACGGTCATATTTTTCAGGACATCACGCGTCGCCCCGCCGAGAACGAATTCCCGCAAGCGTAAGTGGCCGTAGGCACCCATAACCAGGAGATCCGATCCATCGGCCGCGACGCGCGAGAGGATGGCGTTTCCAGCGTGGCGGTCACTGTTCGTGACTATCTCGACCTCTACATCAAGTCCGTGTCTTGCCAGTGTTGCGGCCACTTCCGCGGCTGGGAAAATGTTTGTCCCATCGCCGTCGGTGGGTTCGCCAACCGTAATCAGGCGGATTTTTTTGGCGCGTTCGAGGAGCGGCAAAGCGTCGAACGCGGCACGGGTGGATTCGCGGCTGTCGTTCCATGCGACGGCAACGTCCCGGCCGTACTCGAGGGCAAGCCAAGTTGTTGGAATAACGAGAACAGGTCGGCCGCTTTCAAGGGCAACGCGCTCGGCGATGTCTGTCAGCATGGGTGGATCTTTACCGTCAACTGCTTGGCTGACGATGACCAGTTCAGCCGCCCGGGACTGTTCGATGACGCCTTCTGTGATCGATGCGTTGGCCGTGCGTGCTTCTCCATGAACGCGCCACTCAGCAACGTAGGGTTCCCCGCTGGTCAGGCGGTCAAAGACCGACTTGATCCGCTCGGCTTGCGCCCTATGTTCGGCGACTTGTATCTCACAAAAATCGGCGCCCATGGGCATGATCACGTCGCTCGGCTGAAATAGGGGTGGCATGACGTAGAGACCCACCACGTGCGCTTCGGTCGGCCGGGCAATGGCCGCCGCCGCCGCGATTAATTCAGTCACACGCGGCTCATTGTTGAGATTGACCAAAATTGTCTTGAAATTCATGGCGGGTGCTCTTTGCTATAGGATTGGGCCTCAGATGAGGATGAGGTCTTCGATATGGCGTGCGATTTCGTGATTGGGGACCTTGGTGAGGTCCTTGGAGACCTCGGCAATGACTTTGGCTTTGACTGCTTCTGACAGGGCTCGCCGCAAGTCGCCGAGCGTGACCGGAGAGGCAACGACCACAAGCTTGTCGAATTCATTGCGAGCGACGTTCGCGTCCAGCGCCTCTGCGATTTCCTTGGCGAAGTCGCGTTTCAACTCGCGGTGCGGGTCCGTTTTGGGTTCGACGCCGTGGGATTCGAACACGCGAGCCGACTTGTCGTGCAATAATTCGCGATTAGGGCTGTGATAGGCTGAGAATTCGAGCTTCTCAATCAACTGCAGCCCTTTGCCATGCCCTTCAGCCGCGACCAGACGTGCGCGTGCGCCATCGGCGATCAGCACCCAAGTCTTTTCGGTTTTCATCGGTATTGGCTCCATTCTACGAACTTATAGGATCAACATGGATGGGGATGTGACCGCTTGTCCTTGACCAGCGTCAAGCCAGGCGCATGTTCGCCCGAGCCGCGGCTGCCGGTTATGGTTTAGATTGTAGCCAACGACTCTAGCCGCCAAATTTGCGGGCAAGTGCCTGAACGATCTTTCGAGAGGCCGATCCATTGACAGACAGCGAGCCAATTGAAGCCCAAAGTATGCTGGAGGCCATCCTGCAGTCGGCGGTGGGTGCCATAATCACGATCGACACAAAAGGGTCGATTCAAACCGTCAACCCGGCGACCGTGCGATTGTTTGGCTATTCAGAGTCCGAGATGATCGGGCGCAACGTTAAAATGTTGATGCCGGAACCGCATCGGGAGCGCCACGACGGATATTTGGCGCACCACATGGCGACCGGAGAGCGGAAAATTATCGGCATAGGCCGCGATGTTGAGGGTCAGCGGAAGGATGGATCCCTGTTCCCAATGCATCTCTCGGTAAGCGCCTTTGAAGTGCAGGGTGTGCACTTCTTCGCCGGGATCGTTCATGACCTCAGTGCGCGCAGCCGACTGCAGGAAGAAGTCAACCATCAGTCTGCGCTGTTCCAAGTCGTCTTCGATCATGTGCCGGAACCTTTGGTCATCACAGACCTGAAGCGCAGGATTTTGCGGGTCAACCCTGCGGCGGAGCGCGTGTTTGGCTACGATGCCGGAGAGCTGATCGACCAAAGCACAGCTGTTCTATATGAGGTGCCCACGGACTTCGATCAAGCGGTGCACGCGTTCGTAAATCTTGAAGGAGACGGCGAGGAGACGACGGGACCCTTGTTGCTACGCTTTCGCCGCAAGAATGGCGACGCATTTCCCGGGCTGTTGGCGCGCGCGAGCATTCGAGATCCGATCGGCGGAAGTGCAGGCATACTCGGCATGATCCGCGATATGACGCTGGAACAGAAGCAAGAAGACGCGCGACTCAAAACTCAGCGACTCGAAGCGATCGGTCAATTAACTGGTGGCGTTGCCCACGACTTCAATAATCTTTTGACAATCATTACAGGTAATCTTGAACTCTTGGAGGATAATGTTTCGGATCCCCGTGGGACCGACAACCTTAAGCGCGCGCAACGCGCGGCCGAGGCCGGTGCGCGCCTGACGAACCGCTTGCTGACGTTCGCGCGCCGCCGCCGGTTGGAGCCGCAGATCGTCGATCTCAATGAACAAGTTCGGGCGATGCTCGAACTTCTCACCCGCACGCTGGGGGAAAATACTCAACTGTCCACGCGACTTGCCTACGACCTTTGGAAAGTACAAATTGACCAGAGCGAGATTGAAAGTACGATTCTTAATCTCGCAATTAACGCTCGCGACGCTATGCCGAGTGGCGGCAAACTCGTCATCGAGACGACGAATGTGACATTAGACGGCGGCACCACGTTTTCCGACGGAGCGGCTGCCCCCGGTAACTACGTGCGGATGTCAGTCTCAGATACTGGCACGGGCATGAGTAAGGATGTTCTGCGCAGAGCCTTCGAGCCCTTCTTTACGACTAAGCCCACAGGCCGCGGTACGGGTTTGGGTCTCAGTACAATCTATGGGTTTGTCAAACAGTCTAATGGAAACGTAATGATTTATAGCGAGGTAGAACAAGGAACCACAGTCAATATTTATCTGCCTCAATACGAGACGACTCACAAAACCGACGAGGTCGAATCGAACACTCTTCCTGGGCAAGTTAGCTCTGGCGAAACAGTTCTCGTGGTCGAAGACAACCCGGATGTAAGGGCCGTTGCCGTGGCCCGCCTCAAACGTCTCGGCTACAAAGTTATGGAGTCGGAGACCGCGGTTGACGCCATTCGGCAGTTGAGCGATGACTCGGAAATTGATGCCGTGTTCAGCGATGTCGTGATGCCCGGTGGTCAATCTGGTTTTGATCTTGCCCGCTGGATTACTAGCAATCGGCCCGGTCTCCCTGTGCTTCTCACTTCGGGTTTTTCGGAGTACGTTATGCCAGGGCCGAATTCTGATCACCTGCAAGTTCTGCGCAAACCATACACCCAGAAGGAATTAGAGATAGAACTGCGGCGCGCCATCATGTCCCAACGAACGAAATCCTGATGGCTATCTGCGGTGAACGTCCGTAGCAAATACATATCCAACGCCGCGGACGGTCTTTATATGTGTTGGTCTTGACGCGTCTGGCTCTATTTTTCTTCGAAGCCGGACAATGAGGGCGTCAATCGAACGGTCCACAGGCGACCAATCATGACCCTTGAGCAGATCCATAATTTCATCGCGGGTCAGAACGCGTTGCGGTCGCCGCACAAAGAGTTCCAGCAGATTGAACTCACCGGTTGTCAGCTCACATATTTCACCTTTGCCGTCTGACAGATCTCGGCTCGTTATATCCAGTATCCAGTCCCTAAAACTAAAGCGCTCGTGCTTAGCCTGCTTTGTATGCGGCCTATCAACTGGTTCGTGCCGCCTCAGCACAGCGCGCACGCGCGCGACGACTTCGCGCAAGTTGAACGGCTTGCTCACGTAGTCATCAGCACCAAGCTCCAGCCCGACGACGCGATCGATGGCGTCGCCTTTGCCTGTGACCATGATGATCGGGATATCGGAGCGCGCTCTAATTTTGCGAGCAAGCGTCAAGCCGTCATCGGCGCCCAGCGACAAATCCAGGGTGATGAGGTCGATGCCACCCTTGTCCAGTCGCGACTTCGTCGTTGCGGCGTCGTTGGCCTCCGAGACCGCGTATCCCTCGCGCTCCAAAGCGGTGCGTAACAGGTGCCGGATCTCAGTATCATCGTCTACGACAAGAATTTCGCTTGGCACGTTTGAATTTCCAGAAAAAATCGTTTGTTACAATCTATCACACATCATCACCTGACAATCATCCGAAGAATACATGGGTGCGCTTTTGTGTCAGCTATGAAAGCCGATCCTTAACGGAAGGCTGGTGCAATGAAGGATGAATTAAATGTCTAACACCCTCTCCGTCGAACGCAGCCCAGCTCTTGATCGCCAACATCGGCAATCGCTGGCCGTGACCGCCATGAGTTCGGACCGCAGGGGCAAAACGGACCGCCTGGAGCGCGCCAGCGTCAGGCGTTTCCAAAGCAAGGAGCACATCTTTTGTGAAGGTGACGCAAGGACACACGTCTTTCAGATCGAAGATGGTGTCGTGACAATCTACCAAATGCTGAATGATGGACGGCGGCAAATTGTTGATTTTGCATATCCTGGTGATTTCATTGGTCTCGGTACCGCAGGTGAACACTTATTCAGTGCCGAAGCAACGTCTTCAACAAGAGTCCGGTGTTTCAGCGCTTCGGCGCTGGAGGAAACAGCCCGTAATGATCCGAGCCTCGCCCTGCAGCTCTACAAAGCTGTATCCCTCGAGCTTTCGGCCGCCCGGGCGTTGCTGGTTGCGATCGGCCAACGCAGTGCTATCGAACGGGTCTCGACGTTCCTGTTGATGCTCCATGGACGAACAGCGGCAGCCAAAGACTGTGACAGCGTCACTAACGTCGTGCCCTTGCCCATGCGCCGTGCCGACATCGGAGATTTCCTGGGCCTGACGATCGAAACGGTTAGCCGCACCATCACCAAGCTTCGGCTCATGCGCGTGATCGAGGTCTCGCACGGAACTGGCATTCGGATAATGGACGTTGACCGTCTCGCCGATCTTTCGGAACGACAGGCTTGTCACTAGCCCTCACATTGCCTTGGTGGTTCGCTTCCCCACGTGCGCGACCACCAAACGAGCTGGCCGAATATCTGCTCTTCCCCTGGAGCCGTAGCGGTCGGCTCCATCTTGACGGGCCACAAGGTATCTTCCTCCGCGCAAATCACTCTGCCTGCCTTTGCTACCGCCGCATCAACGGCTAACGGCCTATTGTCAACGCCGGAGCGATATTGCAGCGACTGGCCGGAGTAAAAGTGCAGCAGGGATGTGCAAGCAGGAAGGCCCCCTCGAGGGCAGGGCTATCGCATTTGGCTGAGGAGGGCGATGAGATGAGCGTCGTTCCAGGCGGCTTTTCGCAATTTTCCGGCCAGCGACCCTTTGGCCTGCCGCCCCAATGAACACCGGCCGCGTGCTCTACGGTGTTATCGGCCTGGGTGTTGTTGGACTGATCACGGGCATCGTATTCGGCACTCTCTACAACGTCCTTAGCCAGGATCGCTGTCCGGCTTTTCCAAGCATAATATCCGCTTTCGCTGACGCCCATTACCGCGCAGGCCGTCGCCACCGGAACGCCGGCCTTCTTTGCATCAATCAGCGCGAAGCTCATCGACTTGTCTCATGCTGTCGAAGACGGCGGCGCCTTCGGGGCAAAGAAGGCGGTCGCTTTTTTTAGCAGGTCGCGCTCGGCCCTGAGCAGCTCGTTCTCGCGCCGCAGACGCGCAAGCTCCTT
>JANOKW010000353.1:0-8980 GCA_031419475.1 Hyphomicrobium sp.
ATTGCCGTTCGCCGCCAGCGCCTCAAGGGCGTTACGGTCCTTGCGCGAAAGCGCGATTTCGTGTGTCGTGCGTGCCATGCAAACGTTGAATCATATTCGCGGCATGCGCAGATTCAAATGTTTGTGACATAACACTAGTTGGGCATAACGATCACCCCAGAACATGTCGGTCGCCGGCATACGGACCGTTGCACCGGCAGCACCAGCTTGCTTTACCACCGCGTCAACGTCCTCGACCTGCAGATGGATCGTCACCGGCGAGCCTTTCAGGGATTTGGGTCCCAATGCTTCCATCTCCGGAAACTCGTCCATGATCATCAGACCCGAGTCGCCGATGCGGATCATTGCGTTCATGATCTTTCCGTCTTTTCCGGCCAGCCGCGATATTTCCACGGCGTCGAATGCCTTTTTGTAAAAAGCAATCGCATCGCTGGCGCCATCGCAGGTCAAATACGCTGTCAAAGAATTCATGCCATCGGGGATGGCTTTCACAGTGGATTTTGTCATGACTTGTTCTCCTTCATGTATGTTTAGTCTTGTAGCGATGTCATGGCTTCATCTCTTTGCTGGCTGATAGGTCAGCACCATTACGCCAGACTTGAAGGCTTTTGAGGCCACGAGCTTCAGGCTTGCTTTGCCGACATTCTGAAACAATTTTTTGCCTTGACCCAATAACACAGGATGAACGAGCAACTGGTACTCGTCGATCAGGCCGAGGTTGGTAAGCTGTTGTACGATGCTTGCGCTCCCGTACATTACGATGCCGTTCTCGGACTCTTTTTTCAGTTTCTGAATCTTTTCCGGCGCAACTTCTGAGATGATCTTTGAATCGCTCCACTCAGCTCTATCAAGGGTTTTGGTGACCACTATTTTGTGCAAGGCATTTATTTTCTTGGCAAAGATTTTTTCCAAACCATCTTTAGACGGACCTTTCTCGGACCAATAGGCGTAAAACTCTTGGTATGACTTGCGGCCGAGTAACAGAGTGTCTGCCTGGCTGATGAGGCTGATCTCATAATCTGACATTTCATCATCGCCCTTGATCCAGTCCAGCTCTCCGTCTGGGCCGGCAATGAACCCATCGAGCGTTACCCACATTGTGACGGTAAGTTTTGCATTTTGTTTTGCGGCTGTTTTGGTCATGATCGTTGTTCCGTAATTCAAGAGTTAGCTGGCACTTTGGTTTCCGAGCGACGGGGTGTCAGGCACGTGGGAAACGCAGGGCCTGACACCACGCACTCGTCTTCGTCACCACAGGTTTTTGCCATCGATCACCATCACAGGCGCCTCCGCCGCATTGAAATCATCGAACAGCCGGGCGTTGACGCCGATGCGGCGTGTGGTGCCGTCCCAGCTCCCGTCGGGTTTGAAAGCCGGACTGTCGCTGTAAGTTCCGCAGCCGCAGGTCGCGCAGAAATTGTGCGCAACTTTCCTGGTCTGCCAGCGATAGGTCGCGACGTCCGCTGACGGTGTCGTCAGGCGGAACTGCGCTGGTTCAAAGTAGGCGTACAGCGTGCCTCGCTTCGCACAGAACGAGCAGGTGCAACGGGTCAGTTTCGCAGGCATCGCGCCATCGATTTCGAATGCGGTTTTTCCGCAGTGGCAGCTTCCGGTGATCGGCATCTGTGGACCCTCGTTGATTCTAATGTCATGAAATGCTTATCGTTGAGCGACGTCTGCGCGAAACCAGCCGAGGGTGATAATGAATCATTGCTTTTTGAGCGCGGCGAAACCTTGCTTGATTGTCATCGGCGCCGTGGGCCGCGCGTACATGTTCGCCATAAAGGAACGCAAGCGAGGCGCGTCGGCCAGCATCTGGGCCTCATTGGCCCAGTCCAAAGTATAGGCCGCGATGAAGTCGGCGACGGATAATCGGTTTCCGGCAACAAAGTCGCGATCCGCCATGTGCCGTTCGAACACCGCTACCATTTTCTTGCAGTCGCGCGTAGCGTTCGTGATGTCGGCCGGTACCCGGTCCTTCTCCGGATAGATCGTGGTATTCAGGGCGATGCGCCACAGCGGCTGCTCGATTTCGTTGACCAAAAAGAAGATCCAGCGATACATCTGCGCGCGGTCCGCCAAGCCGCTGGGAATCAACCCCTTGTCCGGAAATTTCTCGGCAAGATACAGCGGGATCGCGGCAGACTCTGTCAGCACCACGTCACCATCCACGAGCACCGGGAGTTTACCGGCTGGGTTCAACGCCAGGAATGCCGTGTCAGGGGCCAGCGGATTCAAGCCGATAACCTCGCACTCGACTCCCAGTTCGTTGAGCAGCCATTGTACGCGAATGGCGCGGGTTGGCGGTGTCCCGTACAGCTTCATTGTTCAGCTCCGTTTGAAGAATGCTGTCGCTTCTATTTGAGACAAACGCGTGGGCATCAGAGCACAAGACAATATCATCTCACTCGATTAGCCACGCGATCGCACAATGGCAGCCAGTCTTCGCCGGGCTGTCGCCATTCCCATGATATGTTCTGAGTGTTGCCGCCGCTGGTGAATTGGACACGTGCCCGCTCGGTATCGCCGGTGAAGGTCCAGATTTCGCCCTCCACGCGCGTGACATAGTCTCGGACGAAGCCGTGATTTTCGTAGGAGCGCGTCATGTACTGCTGGTTTTTATCATCCCAATTGATGATCGCGGTGCCCTGGAATGCGTTGGCACCGGTCTTGGCGTCCCAACGCTGCACGACAAAAAACTTGCCGGGAAGCCACTCGTAGGTCTCGTCGCTGAGCCACTTTTCCTTTGTGCCGCGCGGATTTTGCTTCGTTTGGCCCGTTGCGTACGAGTGTCCTTCGGCGTGCCACTTGCCGATGAAAACCTGCAGGCACTCATGCGGTGCCGCGCGCGTTGGGATTTCGACCGTCTGCAGTGCTGACATACGCACCTCCATTCGGCTGATGCGAATGTCAACGCCCGGTAGAACTTTAGGTTCCCCACACTGCTGTAGCTAGTAGCGTGGGTCGATTGAGGCGCGAGCACTTGTAGGTTGGCGTCTAGCGTCAGCGCAGACCCAACAATTCTTTGTCCCGCGGATTCGTTTTTGAGTGTTTCATTCCTGAAATCGCGCGTTCCAGTTTTCATCTTTCCCGGCTTGGTTGTTGGGTCTGCGCTCCGGCTCGCGCCTCCGCTTGACGCCAACCTACGTTTCCCGTCTTTGCGATCACGGCGTTCGCATCCATGCGCCTACTCTGCCGCTTGCGACTTTGTTTCACCGAGCCACGTTGCGAGATCGGCGAGCGCGCGGCGCGACATGACTTGTTTTTTAGCGCGCCCCTTTTCGGGGCCTTTGAGTTTTTTGCCGTCTGCGTCGTGGGTGGGAACGGCTGGAAGGTCCGGCAGCAGACCGTAATTGATATTCATTGGCTGGAAGGAAATCGGCTGGAAGGAGCGCGGGACATTCTCCGCGCCTTCCGGCCGGCTCCCCGGAGGGGAGTCGGAAGGCGCAATCAAAATGTGCCCGCCGGTGATGTGATTGATGAGCGCGCCGAGCGCGGTTGTGGGTGGTGGCAATGTGAGCGGGCGCCCAAGCGCTTCGGCGGCGGCGAAACGGCCGGCGAGCAAGCCCATCGCCGCGCTTTCGACATAGCCCTCGACGCCGGTAATTTGCCCCGCGAAGCGCAGGCGCGGCAGGACTTTCAAGCGCAGCGTGCTGTCTAAAAGCTTGGGCGAGTTGAGGTAGGTGTTGCGATGCAGACCGCCGAGCCGCGCGAACTCGGCATTCTCAAGTCCCGGAATCATGCGGAAGATGCGCACTTGTTCGGCGTGTTTCAGTTTGGTTTGGAAGCCGACCATGTTCCAAAGCGTGCCAAGCGCGTTGTCCTGGCGCAGCTGCACGACGGCATACGGCCAGCGGCCGGTGCGCGGGTCATCGAGGCCGACGGGTTTCATGGGTCCAAAACGCAGTGTCTCGCGCCCGCGTTCGGCCATGACTTCAACAGGCAGGCAGCCGTCGAAGTAGGGCGTCGAGGCTTCCCACTCTTTGAAGACGGTTTTGTCGCCAGCCAGCAGCGCGTCGATAAAGGCTTCGTACTCGGCTTTGTTCATGGGGCAGTTGAGATAGTCGGCGCCGGTGCCGGCTGGCCCGGTTTTGCCGTAGCGTGACATGAACCAGGCGACATCCGTGTCGATCGAGTCGCGGTGGATGACAGGCGCGATGGCATCGAAAAAGGCGAGCGAGCCTTCGCCGGTGAGTTTGGCTATGGCGTCGCTCAATGCGGGTGAGGTGAGCGGGCCGGTCGCGATAATCGTGCTTGCCCAATCGTCCGGCGGCAGGCCGGCGATTTCGTTGCGTCGAAGCGTGATGAGCGGGTTGCCTTCGAGGCGTTGTGTGACTTCGGCGGCGAACGCGTCGCGATCAACTGCCAGCGCCCCGCCGGCCGGGAGTTTGTGTTTGTCGCCAGCGCTCATGATGAGGGAGCCGCAACGGCGCATTTCTTCGTGCAGCAAGCCGACGGCGTTATTTTCCCAATCGTCCGAGCGGAACGAATTCGAGCACACGAGTTCGGCGCAGCTTGATGTCTTGTGCGCATCCGTCATGCGGTTGGGGCGCATTTCGTGGAGGATGACGGGGACGCCAGCGCTCGCGATTTGATGCGCGGCTTCGGAGCCGGCGAGGCCCGCGCCGATGACGTGGATGAGGGACGATTGTTTCATGCGGGCGTTGTATCGCGCGCGGCTCGCCCAATGCAACCAGCATCGAATTAATGCCCGCCGCCCGCAAGCCCTCCTGTGGCAAAGTCGAAGATCAGCTTGAGGTTCAGGGCGATGATGAGGGCCGCGATCAGAACCGCGAAGGCCGTCAGCCAGCGCGGCGCCACGAGATCGCCGAGCTTCGAACGCTGGGCTGTAAAGAGCACGAGCGGCACGACGGCGAACGGCAATTGCAGACTGAGGATCACTTGGCTGAAGATCAGTAGCTTTCCGGTTTCTTGTTCGCCCGCCCAAATGGTCACGGCGGCGGCCGGAATAATTGCGATCATGCGCGTGACCAGGCGGCGCAGCCACGGCTCGAGACGGATGTTGATAAAGCCTTCCATAACGGCTTGGCCTGCGAGCGTTGCCGTTACGGTTGAGTTCAATCCGCACGCGAGAAGGGCGATGCCGAACAAGGTTGGCGCGATGGCGGAGCCAAGGAGTGGCGCCAAAAGATCATTGGCGCGCGTCAAGTCGGCGACATCGGAATAGCCGGTACGGTGGAAAGCGGCAGCCGCGAGAATGAGAATCGAGGCGTTGATCAGGAGCGCCAGCATCAAGGCGACGGTTGAATCGATGGTCGCGAATTTCAGGGCTTCGCGCTTGGCTAACTTCGTCACCCCAAAATCGCGCGTGCCAATGATGGCCGAATGCAAATAAAGATTATGCGGCATGACGGTGGCGCCGATGATGCCAAGCGCGAGATAGAGCATTTGCGGGTTGGTGACGATTTCGGTTGTGGGCACGAAGCCGGCAAAGACTGCGTTCCATTCGGGGTCGGCGAGCGCCAGTTGGATGGCGAAGCAGACCGCGATGACGGCAAGACCTGCAATGATGAAGGCTTCAAGATAGCGAAAGCCCAAGCGCTGCAGATAAAGCACGATGAAAACGTCGAGCGCCGTGATGGCAACGCCGAGCGCCATGGGAATGCCAAAGAGCAGCTTCAGACCAATGGCCGTGCCTATGACTTCGGCAACATCCGTTGCGACAATCGCGAGTTCGGCAAGGACCCAGAGCGGATAGGCGGCCCATGGCGGAAAGCCGTCGCGGCAGGCCTGGGCCAGGTCTCGGCCGGAGCCGATCGCCAAGCGTGCGGCAAGGGACTGCAGCACAATTGCCATGATGTTGGAGAGAAGAGCGACGGCAAGGAGCGTGTATCCAAATTGTGCGCCGCCCGCGAGCGAAGTGGCCCAGTTGCCCGGATCCATGTAGCCGACGGCGACGAGGTAGCCGGGCCCAATAAAGCCGAGGAGACGCCGCCATGCGGACCCGGTGCGATCGACGCGGACCGTGCGGTACATGTCGGTGAGTGGAGCGTCGCCACGTTCGCGCAGCCACCCTGTTTTACGAGCCGGTCCTACGTCGAGTGGTGACATGCCATCTCCAGCGTTCCTGTCTATTTGCAGATGACAATCATTCCTAACTGTAGCGGAGTTGCGGCCCCGGCGCTAGAGCTAAAGTGGCAGCAAAGCGGGGAAGTGATTCGGAGGCGGCCTGGACGCGCAGAAAGATCTGAGAAAGATCTGGACGCGCAGAAAGATGCCGAGGAAAATCAAAGAAGGCGTCGGAGTTGGGCGTTCACATTCGGCCTTAGTCGAGGCTATAGTCGGGCGGCGGGATCCCAGGCGGGTGCAGACGGCAGGTTTAGAAAAGAGCGGAAGCGCAATAGGATGTACCGGCGGCACGTTGAACGCGATCTTGAACGATGGGCGGGCGCGGGTTGGGTTACGCCAAGCGGCGCCGCGAAAATTCGTGAAGATCTCGCGAATTCGCGAGGTATCGGACTTGCCGGTGTGTTGAGTATACTGGCAAGCGTGTTGCTGGCGTTTGGTGTTTTCTCGTTTGTCGCCGCACATTGGGATGAGATGCCGCGTCTCTTGCGGCTCGCCTTGTTGTTTGCGCTGCTCTGGGCGGGATATGCTGCGGCCGGCGTGCTGTTCGCGCGCCATATGCGCACCTTTGGCGATGCGGCGGTTTTGTTTTCGGTTGCTGTGTTCGGTGCGTCGATCGCGCTCATCAGTCAAATGTTCCATATCGACGGAAATCCGCCGGACGGCGTCTATGCGTGGTGGATCGGCGCGCTCGTCGCGGGCGTTTTACTCAGATCAAACCCAGCCTTAGCGCTCGCAATGGTTTTGGTGTGCGTATGGACGGCCATGGAAATGGGACAACGCCAACGTGTCTACTGGCCGTTTCTCATCGGCTGGGCGGCCGTCACGGCGGCCTATCTCTGGCAGCGGTGGCGCCCAGGCGCGCATCTCTCCGGGCTCGCGCTGTCGCTGTTTGTTATCAGTCTCGGCTACGTGCTGAACAAAGGGCATGAGCATCAGCTGGTTGTGGGACTGGGTCTCGCGACGGCTTTTACCGCGGTCGTTGCCGAGAGGAGCGGGAAGGACTGGACAGGATTTGCGCCAGTCGTGCTGGGCTACGCTATCGTAACGGCGCTTGCGGGTCTCTTAGCGCTGCAATTTTATGAAAGTCCAAGCCGCGACACGCTGATGCTTTTGGCGGCGGCGACGCTGGCGCTCTTGCTTGCCGTTATTTGGTATGGGCAAAAAACGGGCAATCGCGGGCTGCTGTGGCTTGGCTATATCGGCTTCTCGATTGAGACACTTGCCATCTACTTCAATCTGGTTGGCACAATGCTTTCGACATCGGCATTTTTCCTCATAGTCGGCTTGATCGTTGCCGTTCTGGCGCTCATGGCCTTGCGTCTGCATCGGCGCGGGCTCAATGCGGAGATGACGTCATGAGCCAAGCAATAACGATTCCGAAGCGCACGATGTGGGCCCTGCTTGCGCTGGTCGCGCTGATGCAGACGGTGGCACTCGCCTACGTAGTCTATTCGCGCGACCAATTGCTAAAGCACGGCCGGGAAATTGTGATGCAGGTTACGCCTGTCGATCCGCGCGATATTTTTCGGGGGGATTATGTGATTTTGGGATTTCCCATGTCGAGGATCGAAATCACGGGTGAAAAATTCGGCGCGCTTTCAGAAGGTCTGGAATCCGGCGGTGAAATTTACGTGACGATGACGCCCGGCAACGACAACGAATGGTCTGTTGCAAAAGTGTCGGCGACATATCCGAAGGAAAACGGACCGAAGGAAAACGGCACGCGAGATGCCGTACTCAAGGGGCGTGTCGAAAGTGTCGACCGAAACGCGGCGCCCGACAAGACCTGGGTCAGCGCGCGGTACGGCGTCGAGAGCTATTTCGTGCCCGAGGGCACCGGCAAAGTCCTTGAGCAGCAGGTGAGCGACAAGAAGATCCAAGCCATCCTGGCGGTTGGGCCGGATGGCACGGCCGCAACCAAGGGGTTGATCGTTGGCGGCGAGCGCCACGTTGCCCCACCGTTGTTTTAAACTTCTTGTCAGCCTCAGGCTTTGCTATGAGGGCGCCGATAAGCCTTTCAACGCGTCCCTAAGGAGCCCGGTTTCATGCCCATTACGCGCCACGAATCCACCGCCGTCTATTCGAAAGTCACAGAGTCGGGCGGCCTCGTCTTTACGGCGGGCGTGATCCCGGCAGACCTGTCGAAGGATTGCGAAGCCCAGACGGGGGAAGTTCTGACTGAGATCGACAGATTGCTGAAGCTCTGCGGCACCGACAAGTCGAAGGTCGTGCAGGCGACGGTTTGGCTCAACGATATTCGTCATCGTGATGCGATGAACAAATCTTGGACGGCATGGCTCGGTGGCAAGGATGCCCCGGCGCGCGCCTGCGTCGAAGCCAAGCTCATCGATCCGCGGATGCTGGTCGAGATTTCAGTCGTAGCGGCGAAATAAGCCTACTCGCGCCTAGCGGCTCGCCGCGCAAGCGCTGGCGCAGCGGGCCGGCTGCCAGCACGGGAGTCGCAAGGCGCAATTGTAAAGTGTGACTCCTTTGCCGCGCTTGGAAAATTTCGCGGCAAAGTGCGCGCATTCCGGTCGAGGAGCTTTCCTGAATCTGCAAGACTCTGATTTGCGGATTGCCCGGTCGTCATTTGCAGCATTTTGAGGATTGAGCCCATGACTATATCTAAAATGCCGATAGCGAAGACAGTGATTGTCACGACAACACTATTTGCAATCGTTGCCGCAGCTGGTGCGGCTGAGGCTGCGCGGAAGAAACCGTTGCGCCGCGCCGCGCCCTCTTCCGCGATAGCAGCAGCGATAGCAAACGCCCCTCATGCCTCGCGCCTCGAAGGCGGCCGGGTCTGTTACATCGATCACGCACACTATGGCTCGGGAAGCGGAAACAGCCGGCAGGCGGCAGAGCGTTCCGCAATCGGCTCTTGGGCGGG
>JANOKW010000354.1:0-4636 GCA_031419475.1 Hyphomicrobium sp.
GCGCTGCGCTTGCGGGCGATGTTGTGAAAGCGCCCAAGCTCGGCACCCCGATGACGGCTGAAGATTTAGCCAAGTGGGATCTGACGATTTTTCCCGATGGCCGGGGTTTGCCGCCGGGGCGCGGGACGGCGGCCGAAGGCAAAGCAATTTTTGATGCGCAGTGCGCCAGCTGCCATGGAGACGGCGGGCGCGGGGCGACGGCGGAGGAACTCGTTGGAGAACCAAAGCCGCCGGGCAAGGACAATCCTTCGAAAACGATTGGATCGTATTGGCCGTATGCGACGACGCTGTTTGATTTCACGCGCCGCAGCATGCCCCCAATAGCGCCGGGATCGTTTACGCCCGATCAGCTTTACGCGGTGACGGCGTATATGCTGCATGCCAACGGGATCATCGGCGAGACGGACGAATTGACGGCCGCGTCATTGGCAAAAATAAAAATGCCGAATAGGGATGGGTTTGTGCGGGTCGATGTGGAGTAGGGGGATACTTGCGCAAATCGATTGGCTTGACTGACGTCGTCAACGCCGCCGCCCGGTCACTCCAATCCGCTTCCCCGGCCGAGCGAACGTCGCGAAGCAAGTGAGCGCAGAGCCGGGGTCTACACCAATCTCATCGTGGTGCAGGCCCCGGCTCGCGCGCGGTCAATGCGTTGACGATTTTAATCACCAAGCGGGCTGCGCTTGTCCCGGCTCTATGGCCGGGAGGGAATGCGGGTGAATTTTCTCGACAATTCCCCGCCTTCGCGGGAATGAACCTACGGCCGCCAGGGGGCGTCGGGTTCGCCGCCGTCCGCGTCATCGCCGCCGCTGCCGGTGCGGTTGACTTCGCGGAAGAGGGCAAAGAGCGCGTCCTTCACGCCTTGGCCCGATACAGCTGAGAGAATGAGCGGCGTCTTGCGCGTCGCCTTTTTGAGTTCCGCGAATTTGGCTTCGATTGTTTCAACGTCGAGTGCATCGCATTTTGACAGCGCGACAATCTCTTTCTTTTTGGCAAGTTCTGCGCTGTAGGCTTTGAGTTCGCGGCGCACGGTTTTGTAAGCGGCCGCAACATCTTCTTCCGTCGCATCAACCAAATGCAGCAAGACGCGGCAGCGTTCGACGTGGCCTAAGAACTTGTCGCCAAGGCCGGCGCCCTCATGTGCGCCTTCAATCAGGCCCGGAATATCGGCCAACACGAAGCTGCTTTCTCCCGCGCGCACCACGCCGAGGTTAGGGTGCAGCGTTGTGAACGGATAGTTGGCGATCTTCGGTTTGGCGGCGGAAACGGCGGCGAGGAACGTCGATTTGCCGGCGTTCGGCAGGCCGACGAGACCCGCGTCCGCGATCAACTTGAGACGCAGCCAGATGGTCAGTTCTTGCCCCGGCAAGCCTGGGTTGGCGTGGGTTGGCGATTGGTTGGTCGCGCTTTTGAAATGTGCGTTGCCAAAGCCGCCGTTGCCGCCGCGCGCGATGAGGCGTCGCTCTCCCGGCTTCATTAAGTCGGCCATCATGGTTTCGTTGTCTTCGGCGAAGACTTGCGTTCCCGGTGGAACCTTGACGGCGATGTCATCGCCGTTGGCGCCGGCGCGGTTCTGGCCCATGCCGTCGCCGCCGCTCTTGGCCTTGAAATGCTGCTGATAACGGTAATCGATGAGCGTGTTGAGGTTTTCAACGCACTCGACCCACACGTCGCCGCCGCGCCCGCCGTCGCCGCCATCGGGGCCGCCGAACTCGATGAATTTCTCGCGCCGGAAGCCGACGCAGCCGTTGCCGCCGCTGCCGGAGGCGACATAGATTTTCGCGGTGTCGAGAAATTTCATGGTGGCTATGCTTTCGCGAGAGCGAGCGCCCTGATCGCGTGCGACCAGGAGCGGTGGCGCTCATACTTTAGAGTTGGCAGGTCTTCTTGGCGTGCTTCGCACCAGCCCGTGCAAGGTCCGAGTGACTTGAAGCCGAGCTTTTCGATAACGCGCGCGGAGCCAGGATTATCTGTGAAGTGGGAGCAGGTGAAGCGCTTGATGCGGCCCTTGCCGAAACCGAAATTCAAAAGCGCGCGTGCAGCTTCTGTTGCAAAGCCATTGCCCCAATAGCGTTTGCCGATCCAATAGCCAAGTTCCGCCGATCCGTCTGATTGCGGACTGTAGCCGCACAGACCGATGAGTTCGTTCGCGTGCCAGACGCCGAGGACGACTTCACCATGCGCGACGCCTGTCAGCCAGTGCTGTGCCGCTTCAGCCGAATAGGGATAGGGGATGCGCCCCGTCATGCTCGCGACATCCCAATCGCCGCCGAGTAACGCAATGCGTCCGGCGTCGTCGTGCTGGAGCGGGCGGAGGGTGAGCCGATTGGTACGCATGACCTTGATAGAAGACAGGTGAGTTGCGGCGATAAAATGAAAGAGGGGACGGCATGCCATCCCCTCTCGAAATGCGTATCCTGACGGGGAGCAGGCGTTACTCTGCGGCGACAGTTTTCAGCGGGCGCACCGAAATGAAAATGCGGCCGTTGCGCTTGGTATTGAATTCCACGTTGCCTTCTTCAACTGCGAAGATGGTGTGGTCGGTGCCAAGCCCGACGCCCGAGCCCGGATGCCATTGCGTGCCGCGTTGACGGCACAGGATGTTTCCAGGAATGACGTGTTCGCCGCCGTAGCGTTTAATGCCAAGGCGTTTCGATTCTGAATCGCGGCCGTTGCGCGTCGAGCCGCCAGCTTTCTTTTGTGCCATCGTTCAAGTCCTCGTCTGCTAAAGGCTGCCCGATCAGGTGCCCGTGATACTGGTGATGCGAACGGTTGAAAGATCCTGACGGTGACCCTTCTTGCGCCGCGAGTTCTTACGGCGGCGCTTCTTGAAAGCGATGAGCTTGGGTCCGCGCGACTGTTCGACGAGTTCGCCTGTTACCTTGGCGCCGGATACGGTTGGCGTACCAACCTTCACGCTGGCGCCAATTCCGACCATCAAAACTTCACTGAATTCGATTTTTGTACCGGCTTCTCCGGCAATGCGCTCGATCTCGAGAACATCGTCTTTGGCGACACGATACTGCTTGCCGCCTGTCTTGATGACAGCGTACATGGGACTTCCTTTCATTGTCCGCGCCCTATGGCGCCGCTAAAATATAGCGGACTTTCAATGGGTTGCTGGATTTCACCAGCTGAGCCTCGGGCAGCGCATTAAGCGCGGCTGGCTTTCTGCCACCGCGTTAGGGGTTTTATTGTTGGTTTTTCCGGCAAAGTCAATTGCTGGCGGCGCAACGGTGCCGCAGACCGACTTGCCGGCGCGCCGTATTTCCAGACCTTGGAATCGGCAGTTCACCGCTCATATGACAATTGTCAGGGGGCCTCATGTCTGCCGCGCCAACACCGAAGCCGCAGAAGCTGCAGAAGCTAATGGGATTTGGCAGCGGGTTTTTGCCCGCGATTCCCGTTCTGGAGACCGGTCGCGATTTTCCCATCACCACGCTGATGCACCAGAAAGCCCGGGCGCATGCCCTGCTCGATCTGGCGACGCGGCGCTATCCGGCGCGCGCACTTCTCGCGCTCGACAAAGTTTCGCGCGCGTGGCTCGTCAAATGGGACAATGCTCAACTCGACGAAATCGATGCTGTAGCGCAAGCACTTGGACGTCCAGGCGCCTACTTCTTTTCGGTCAATTACGAGTGGGGTTGCACCTGCCGCGTCGCGCCCTCCGCTGATCGCAGCTCTGCGCGCCTTATCCGGGTTCTGGATTGGTCGGCGCCGGGATTGGGGGAAAATCTCGTTGCCGCGCGCGTCTCGGGTGCACCGGCGGGGCCGTTTGTTTTGCTTACTTGGCCCGGATATACAGGTGTTTTACAAGTGATGGCGCCCGGGCGCTTTTCTGCGGCACTCAATCAGGCGCCGATGCGCAAAGCAACGGGGCTCTATTACATGGATTGGGCCTCGAACCGGCGCCGTGTGTGGGGCATGCCGTATCCGACTCCAGCTCATCTGCTGCGCGAGGTCTCAGAGAAAGCCGAAACGTTTGCCGACGCGCGCCGCATGTTGTGTCAGGCGCCCATTTCGACACCCGCCATTTTTACGCTCGCAGGGATTGGCCCAAGCGAGCTTGCCGTTATTGAGCGCACGGAAACCGACTTCCGGCTCCGCGAGGGTGCGCAGGTCGCGGCCAATCATTGGGAATCTGCCGGATGGCACGGGCACGCACGCGGGCTGGATAGCCCTGGCCGTGCCCGCGTGATGAGTGCTGTTGCACCCGAGTTGGACAAGTCTTTTCCATGGCTCACAGCGCCGGTCCTTAATGATTATACCCGCCTGGTGATGATTGCCGATGCCAAGGAGGGTCGCCTCGTGGCGCAAGGCTACGAAGCAGGGCGGGCAGCGACAGAACCGCTGGAAATTACGTGGCGGCTCACCGCCTAATGGCGCTTGTGTGAAGAGGCCTTGCGCGGCCGGGCATCAGAAGTTACAAGCCGCACTCGCCGTAAGGGCGCCACGGCTTGCGGAGAGGTGGCAGAGTGGTCGATCGCGTCGCACTCGAAATGCGAAGTACGGGCAACTGTACCGGGGGTTCGAATCCCTCCCTCTCCGCCATGTAAGTGTTATAACCCCATGAAATATCTATACTAGTTTCAATTATTAGATTTTTAACCCCACATTTGACCCCACATACGCTTAG
>JANOKW010000355.1:0-2616 GCA_031419475.1 Hyphomicrobium sp.
CAACAAGTTGGCAGACATATGGAGCGTTCGAGAGTTAGCCCTCAACAGACATCATCTGGCACGGTCTCGCGTAATGGTGTCAAAAGCGCTCTGTGTGTCTGCCGCCTACTTTGAGTATCTTGAATTTGTCGCCGTGCGTTCCAACATTTCGGGCACATCCGTTTCGCGTATGCGTGCCTGCGTATCCCTCATGTAAAAGGAGCGAGGCCATGTCTCTCCAAATGTCTCATCCCCAAATGTCTCTCCCTGTGTCGCAGTTCACCCCCGGACACATCAATCCTATCCAATGGCATCATGCCATTTCCGTCAGCCGCCAAGCCTGCGGCCGCGTTTTCGCCGATGGCGGTACGCCTGCGGACGCGGTAGTCGCTTTCGGCTTGAGCGCTGCGAGCGAAGCGGATCTCACCTGGGAAAAGGCCGTCGATTGCATCGCTGAAGAGCTGTGCGCGCATCCGTTGCCGCGTGCGGCGTAAGCCGAACCAGATTTACGTTATCCCGTCTGTTGCCTTTGCCCCGCCCCTTAAAAGGCGGGGTTTTTTTGCGTTATTTACCGCCGCTCATCCGGCTGAGGCTTTGACAACGCCCGGTGCAGGCTTGCCGATCCCGCATTTTTCCATCGGCGGTGCGGTGGTCGACCAGCGATCCTTGGTCACTGTCACAACGTAACGCCTGCAGTTTTCTGCGGCACCCGGCACAAAGTGCACTTCGAAAAGAGCAACGCTTGGCTTTGGCTTGTTCGGCCAGGTGTGCACGGCATCGTCAGCCGTTTCGGCCAAAGCGGTCTTTATGGCGATGCCGGCGTTGCGGAAGTCGGTTGCAGATAGGCGCCTGAGCACGGCCTTTGAAAGATCCGGATTGAGACCCACGGCTTCGGCCTGCTTTTCATAGCGCTCTGTTCGTGGGGGAGACGGTTGTTGCTGCGCTGGCGCGGCTGGAGTTTCGTTAGATGCGGCGGCACCAGTGTCAGATGATCCGGCAGGCGCGGTCTCAACCGTGCCGCTCGGCACGGCGGTCCCGGCCTCCGCGCCTGGTGCGTCCGAAATCTCAGTCGAGGCCACGGGGAGTTCGGTTACAGCCGCCGGGGGCGGCGCCGATAAAGCTGCTGTTTCTTGTTGAGCGGGTTGCGGTTCTTGCGGGTTCAGAGCTGACCACAGAGCCGCAACGTCGGTTGATAGTGATTTGAGCCAGGTTGGCGGATCTTGCAAAAGCGACCACCCGCCGCCGAGCGCGCCGAGAACGACAAGCCACGAGAGCAGCTTGAACACCGCGCCGCGACGAGGCCGGGGCGGACAAATTCTTTCGCCGGTTAAAAATTCTGGCGCGTCGAACGCGTCGTCTGCGTCGAACTCGCGATCCGAGAAGTCGGAATAGATTGTGTTACGCAATGCAGGCGCTGCCATAGCGGTCCCCTGATACCCCTGAACTTATCGATACCGGCTCCCGCAGCTGTATATGCAGCCCAAAAGTTCTGGCGAAAAAATGGCGGGGTGCGGTCGGGTCGCGAACACGGCGTATGTGTCACGGCCGCAGTGAAGCGAAGTACGCCGTGATCGTCACGAGATCATCGTTGGTTAATCGAGCTACGACGGGCTTCATGAGCACGGCGCCCGCTCCATTTCGTGCGTCCGATTTGAGTACGATCGTATCGTTCGAAAGGGGGCCCGTTGACACTTGTGATGTGTACGCTTCCGCACCAATTCCGATTGTGATAAAAGATACGCGCAAGTTCTTCTGAGTGGAGGGCGGAATTGGACCGTGATTTCTCGTATTCCGTCGTTCTCGAACCGGCCGAAGAAGGCGGGTTCATTGTGCATGTTCCGGCCCTGCCCGAGATCTGCACCGAGGGCGACACGGAAGCAGAAGCGCTAGAAATGGCGAAAGATGCAATCGAACTCGTCATCGCGAGCCGTCTTGAGCGCGGTGAAGCGATCCCGGTCGAGCACGGCAAGCCGGTCTTAAGACACGTCATTGCCCACGTCGCATGACTAAGCTGCCGGCGTTAAGCGGCGCACTAGTCGTCCGCGCCGTAGAGCGCGCGGGTTTTGTGGTCGTGAGGGTCAGTGGCAGCCATCATCGGCTTGTGCATAGTGCCGACAAGAGCAAAGCGACGACTGTGCCGGTACATGGCGCAGATGCGCTTAAGAAGGGCACGCTCCGCAACATCATCAACCAATGCGGGTTGACGGTCGAAGAGTTTGTCAGGCTGTTGTGATGGCTTGCCGGGGCCGTGACGTGGGCGTTTGAGGCAAAGCGCGACCTTCCCTCACCAACCGCGTCAGGGCCGGGCGATACACTTCCCCACACCTGATTGCCATGATAACCGTCACACATGAATAAAATCCTGGAACAAGCCATCGCGAAAATTCGCGCCATGCCGGACGACGCGCAAGAATATGCTGCCAGCGTTCTCGAGCAGATCGCGGCTGCTGGCGGCGAGGTCTATCGTCTGAGCGACGATGAGCGCGCGCTCGTGCGCGAAGGTATCGCCGATCTCGATACCGGGCGGGTCGTGCCGGAGGGCGAAATGGATGCCTTCTGGACGCGACACAGCAAATGAGAGTCGTCTACGCCGAGCGAGCGCGGCGGGACATTTCAGAGATTTTTGACAGTATCGCC
>JANOKW010000356.1:0-1783 GCA_031419475.1 Hyphomicrobium sp.
GGCAACCCACCAGGGGTCTGGGTCGATGGGCCGCCCGTCTCTGCGAAATTCGACATAGAGAACAGGGGCATTCGTCTGCACCGATGATTGACCGGCTTTCACCGCGCCACTCATAGTGCCGATTGGCTCAGCAGCAAGGACGAACTGTCCTGGCTGTGCATCGATTTGCGACATTCCGGCCAGGAGCACATGATAGCCGTCGCCGGCGTTGATGATCAAGAGCTGGCCGTAACTTCTGAACTCTCCAGCGTAAACAATCCATCCGTCGCATGGGGCGGTGACTTGCGCGCCGGAACGCGTTTCTATGACCATACCCTTGGAATTCGCACCATATTGCGTGCGTTCGCCGAATGCGAGGACGCGGCGTCCTTGTGCAGGCAAAGGCAACTTGGCGTGCGCCGTGGCAAATGGAATAGCAGGCTTAATCCTGCCTGGGCTCGCAGAGAGCATACCGGCCGACGAAGGCGCTAATTCGAACATTTGCGGCTTAAAGCGCGGCGGCGGGGTCAATGCCGCGACTTTGGTCTCCGCTTGAAGGCTGGCGTCGGCCTCGGGAATTGCGGACGTCGTGTTTCCCGGAGGTGGCGGGGCTTCAGTCGCCGCAGTCACGACGGGTGGCTCACTCGGAGATGCGGTTGCTGCCGGTACTGGCTCGGCCAGGGTTACTTTGCGCCGTTCTTCCTGGTAGCTGCCAAGACCCGTGCGGTCGTTGACGGTTTTGTCAAGTTTCCCGATCAATTCGGACAGATCGCCGACGTTCTTTGAGATTTCCGCGGTCGCGGCCTTTACCGACGCCAGTTCCGCTTGCCGCTCTGCCAGCGTCAGCTTCTTGGCTTCCATCAGGCCGGAAAGCTTGCTCCGGGCTTCGTTCAGGCGCGCGGTCTCCGATTTGAGGCGGTCCCCTTCGGAGCGGATATCGGTCAGAACGCGCACCAGATCTTCAAGCCTTTCGGAGAGCGACAAGGCCTGATTTTTGAGTTCTGGAAACGCGAATGAGAGCAACATGGCGCTGCGCACCATCTGCAGCGCGTCTTCGCGCTTTGTGATGAGAACGGGCGGCGGGTTGCGGCCCATCTTCTGCAGCGCGCCCAATAATTCGGAGATCTGCCCGTGCCGCTGTATCAGCGAGCCGCGCACTAGCTTTTCCTGGGATTCGAGCTCGCTCAGCCGCCCCTCGATGGAGGTAAGGTGACCTTCACTCCTTTGAATAAGACCAGCAGTCTCCAAAAGCTGAGCGTTGAGCTTTTCGCGCTCCGTGTCGATATCAGTGACGTCGTTCAGCAGGACTTTGGTTTTGCTCTTGGCCGCTTCGAGTTCCAGCTGCTTGCTTTCGAGCGCTCGCGCCGCCTGCGCCGGGCTTGCAACTTCTGGGCTTTCGGCAGCATTCGGAGTTTGAGCTACGGAAGCAGGAACGGCCGTCAACGATGCACCTACGCCCCAAGCGCTGGCGAGCAGCGCATTTCGCAACAAACTTTGTCCGGTAGAACGATCGATCACGAACTCAGGGCCTCTCACCGCGATAACGCCTTCCCGCGACTACGGAAACAACGTTGCGGCGATTCTAAAGGTTGAAATTTAAGGCATTTGTTGCGTCCAGCCTAATTTCATTTGCGTAATACTTCGGGTCAGGCGGCAGCACAGCCCTAGTGTTCCACGCCTAACAGATGATTCCCATCATCCTGCAAATCAGTCAATGTGCGGGGATGAGAAGAGATGACATCTGCCTGTACGTCAATCGGGCCGACAGGGTCCGGCTGCGAGACGTGTTGGCCGGCCGCAACAC
>JANOKW010000357.1:0-4302 GCA_031419475.1 Hyphomicrobium sp.
GGGTTTCGGGGCATGGGCGTCCGGGGCATGGGCGTCCGGGAGATGGGCGTCCGGGACATGGCCGTCCGGGACTAGCGCGAGAGCTGTCATCAGAAGTAACCTTCCTGCTTTTTCTTTTCCATAGCGCCAGCCTGATCGTGGTCGATCAAACGGCCTTGGCGTTCAGAAGTTTGCGCATTCAAGGTTTCGAGAACGACGCTTTCAATATCGCTTGCATCGCTGTCGATAGCGGCTGTCAGCGGATAGCAGCCGAGGGTGCGGAAGCGGATCTTGCGCATTTTGATCTGTTCGCCCGCTTTCGGCTTGAGGCGGTTGTCGTCCACCATGAGGATCTGGCCGTTGCGAACGATGGTTGGCCGTTCGGCCGCGAAATACAGCGGAACGACATCGAGCTTTTCGCGGATGATATAACGCCAGACGTCTTTTTCGGTCCAATTCGACAGCGGGAACACGCGAACGCTCTCCCCAGTGCCGAGCCGCCCGTTGAGCAGGCGCCACATCTCAGGGCGTTGCTTGCGCGGGTCCCAGCGATGACCGGCCGCGCGGAACGAAAACACGCGCTCTTTCGCCCGGCTCGCTTCTTCGTCGCGCCGCGCCCCACCGAAAGCCGCGTCAAAACCGTACTTGTCGAGGGCCTGCTTCAAGGCCTGCGTCTTGAGAACATCGGTATGAATCGACGGAGCATGATCGATCGGATTAATGCCGCGCTTGATGCCGTCCTCATTGATATGAACGATTAGGTCGAGCCCGAAATCTTTGACGGTCTTGTCGCGGAACGCGATCATTTCCTTGAATTTCCAAGTCGTATCGATGTGCAGCAGGGGAAACGGCGGCTTTTGCGGCCAAAAGGCTTTGCGCGCGAGATGCAGAAGGACGGTCGAGTCCTTGCCGATCGAATACATCAGCACGGGTTTTCTGAACTGCGCAGCCGCCTCGCGGAAAATGTGTATGCTTTCCGCTTCGAGCAGATCGAGATGAGACGGGGACGCGTTCATAAGCTCTGACCTTTGTTGTCTTTAGGTGTACCCGCTGGCGCGACGTGCAGCCCGCATTCCTTACCGTTTTCGTTCTCCCACCACCAGCGGCCGGCCCTGATATCTTCCCCGGGAGCAATGGCGCGTGTGCAGGGCTGGCATCCAATGGATGGAAAGCCCTTAGCGTGCAGAGGATTTACAGGAATTTTGTTGGCGGCAACATAGTCTTCAAGCTGCGGCAGCGTCCAGTCGGCAATCGGATTGAGCTTGATGAGTTTTTGTGTGGAATCGTAAGTGGCAAACGGCACGAACGCGCGGTCCTGCGATTGTTCGCGGCGCAAACCCGTGATCCACGCCGATGCGCCAGCTATTGCGCGGTTGAGTGGGCGCACTTTGCGAATATCGCAGCAGGCCTTACGTGCATCGACCGAATAACGGAAGCCGTAAATGCCGTCGTTTGAAACTAACTCCTCAACCTCGGCAGCATCTGGAAACATGACGCGGATCTTCAGGCCGTAACGCGCTTCGGTTTCGAACAACGTGTCGAGCGTTTCGGGGAAATGGCGGCCCGTATCGAGCGTGAAAATATCGATTGACTTGCCAGCCGAGGCGATCGCGTGGGTGACGGCCTGATCTTCGATGCCAAGGCTGGTCGAGAAAGTGATGCGCCCGGGAACCTCAGCACAGATAAGTGCGATGCGCTCTTCCAGCGTCGCGCATGCGGCAAGCTTTGCGTCGAGCCGCTTGGCGCGAGCAATAGCATCTTGGTCCAATCTGGCAACGTTTCGAGACGCGCCACGCAAATCATTGACAGACATCGTTTCCTCCAGGCCTGCCGTGATATAGTAGAAAATCATTCTGATAAATAGGGCTAATCACAAATAAACATAGAATTTCATTCCTAATATTGTTTTAGGTAGAATTTTTTTCCTATTTTTGTTGATCGTGGAAAAGGTAGTTCTAGTGCTTACCCCCTGTTCAAGGGTGGGGCTGGCGTTCTAGCCACTCAGTGATGCCTGCAGCGGCTCGTGCGGCGGTCGAAAAAGAGGCTTGCAGCAGGTATCCCCCGGTTGGGCCATCCCAGTCGAGCATCTCACCTGCCACGAACACACCCGGCAGGGCGAGTAGCATGAAATTCTCGTCGATAGCCACAAGCGATACCCCGCCTGCCGTTGAAATGGCACGCTCGAGAGCCGCTACGCCTGTAAGACGAAGAGGCACAGTTTTAATTTGGCCTGCTAACGTCGCTGGGTCGCGTGACGGTGTGGGGAATGCTTCGCGCACGAGGCTCGCGGCAGCTGGGCTGAGACCGGCAGTTTTACGCAAAGCATTGGCGAGACTGTCCTTGCGATTTCCCTGTGCCAAGCGTTGTGTGAGACCAACCACGTCGATGTCGGGCCGCAGATCCATCGTGATCGTCGACGACCCATTTTTGATACCGTCTCTAATCTCGCGCGAAAGGGCGTAGATCGCGCCGCCCTCAAGACCGTCGCGCGTGATAATCGCTTCGCCGCGGATGCGCCGCCCGCCTGCTTCGATGGCGATGCGTTTTAAGGGCATGCCCTGAAAACGCGATTTCAAGATCTCTGACCAGGGGATTAGAACTCCAGCGTTCGACGCTTCAAGCGCCGTGACGGCAACGCCCGCGTCGCGAAGTACGGCGGCCCACGTGCCATCGGATCCGAGCTTCGGCCAGCTTGCGCCGCCGAGCGCGAGCAAAGTTGCGTCAGCGCGCACGGTTTCGCTTTGTCCGTTAGCATCCGCAACTTGGATCGCGCCATCCTTGGAAAATCCAGTCCAGGTTTTGCGCGCGGTGATTGTGACACCTAGACTGGCCAACCTCTTGAGCCACGCACGCAGTAACGGCGACGACTTCATCGCTTTCGGAAAAACGCGCCCGCTTGAACCCGTAAAAGTCTCGATGCCAAGGCCATGCACCCAATCAATAAGCTGCGATGGCGGGAACGCTTCGATGGCTTGGATAATGGACGTTGCCTGATTTCCATAGCGCGCCAGCAAATGGCCGATAGGTTCGCTGTGGGTGAAGTTGAGGCCGCCGCGGCCCGCCATCAAAAACTTGCGCGCTGGGCTTGGCATGCGCTCGTAGATCGTCACGCGATGGCCGGCATTGGCGAGTTGTTCGGCCGCAAAAAGCCCGGCTGGCCCCGCCCCAATAATAGCGACATCTCGCGGTTTCACGACGCTTTTCGACGTGTCGAGTGACTGGAACGCGCTCACCACGTCCCTGTGTTTGCCATGGACGACCACGGCTCCTGAGGTGGAAGCGCATTACCTTTCTGCAGCAATTCGACCGACACGAGATCGGGAGAGCGCACGAACGCCATGTATCCATCGCGCGGCGGCCGGTTGATGGTGACGCCCGCTTTCTGCAATCGCTCACACGTGGCGTAGATATCGTCGACGACAAACGCGAGATGGCCGAAGTTTCGGGCCGTGCCGTAATTTTCTGGATCCCAATTGTAGGTGAGTTCGAGCATCGGCGCTTTTTCGGCGATCGCGCGGCCTTCATCTTCGGGAGCGGCGAGGAATACGAGCGTGAAACGCCCCGCCTTGTTTTCGATGCGGCGAAGTTCCTTGAGACCAAGTTTGGTGCAATAAAATTCCAAACTCTTGTTGAGGTCGGCAACGCGGACCATGGTGTGAAGATAACGCATCAATGTTTTCCTTCGTGAATGCTGATGAATTACGGTTTGAGCTAACCTTTGAAAATCACTGCAGGCAAGCGTGTGCGCGACATGTGAGCCACAGGCAAATCTATTTCTCAAATTTGTTCGTGCGGCCCTGCGACAACCTGTCAAAATGCGTGAGGCGCAAGACGTGGACGAGCGGTGGGTAACTTGGCTGGCAGTGAGGGCCTGGGTGTAGGTTCTAGCCAGTGGGTTCTGAAGAAAAAATCGAATCAGTCATAAGGCGTCCGTAGGCTGTGTTTCTCCCCGAATGGTGTTGATGCGCGACATGTTTGCAAAACTTTTTGCGAGAAGTTGGGGATGAAATTTGAAACCCATTTAGTCAAAATATTTCATGCGGTTATTTCCTTCGTGCAATGTGAATTGATGCACATTTCGAGCGATCATGGCACGTTGCCGTAATTTTCTCTCTAGCTCTGCCGTTTACCAATGTTATTGTTGCGCTGCTTCGCTTCGCCAAAGCGGCGCGCGTTGAACTGAAGAGGGCTCTTCCGGTTCTGCGTGTGTCTCGGCGGGAGGTGTGGCGTTTGTCTTGGTTCAAGACCCAGTAGCGGGGTGTAATATAATGGGGGACTCCAAGCGTCCGGACTTTCCGGACTTTGATCTAATTACCGATGGTA
>JANOKW010000358.1:0-2701 GCA_031419475.1 Hyphomicrobium sp.
CAACCGATCCGCACCGAAGAAGCCCAAAAGGCGCCAACAAAAGCCGCGCTGGCTGTAGCCCAAACTCAAGGGCGGAAATGTGTTAACCCAGCGCGTGCACTGTGAAGGTGCCCAGAAAGGCGAAGGACGCGACCCACTTGCAATGGCCGCGCCCCTCTTGATCAACCCCTGCTTAAACAGAGGCCAACCCATGAAGACACTACACACTCGCGTTCGCCCCCCAACGCAAACGCAGAATTCCGATAGCATCAATCGTGAAACCCGATCACGACACACGACGGCATCGATCCTTGCCATCGTCGCAGGCGTTGTGCTCGCCGCCGCTTCCGCATCCACAAACGCCATTTACGGTTGGCAGCGCAGCGACATGCTGGCCTCTCAGATGACTTGGGCTGCTGTGTCGGTGGCCGCGTCCGTGATCCTGGCACTCGCTCCTACCGCACTGTTCAAAGCCATACATGCGCGCTCGCTGGCCGGTAGCGTCATAGCTATCCTGGCCCTAACCTTGTGCGGCGCGTATTCGTTCGCAGCCGCGATTGGTGCTTCGGCCGGCCAGCGTATTGCCTCTCAGGCTTCGCAGACAGGTGACGACGGTACACGCGCCCGGCTGCAACGATCCTATGACGCGGCCCGCACCGATCTTGACAGTCTGCCGCTATCGCCACGTACCGCCGCAGAGATCGAGGCCAAGATCACGGGCCTGAAGCAAACCCCCGGTGCAAACGACTGTGCGAAGATCGATGGGCCTGTGTCCAAGAAGGTCTGCCCCGAAGTTGCGACCCTTGAAGCTGAACGCGCCCGAGCCGCCAAGGGAGAACAGCTTCAAGCCACGATGGCAGATGCATCCCGCGATCTTGCCAAGCTGGGAAAGCCTAAAGTTGCCAATACAGATGCCGCCGCTATCTCTGCCTATCTCGCAGTGGCCGGTGTTACGGTCTCGGTGGACGCGTTGAACCGCTGGCTCGCACTCTTGGCTGTGGCGCTGGTCGAGTTTGGAGGCGGCTTGTCGTTCGCCGTTTCGAGCGTTTTGAAGGGGGCCGGAACAGGTGTCCAATCCGCTCCCATCGAAACAGTGCCGAGTGAGCACGCAAAACTGGGGGTGTCCACTGGTGTCCAAATCATCGTCGCCGACAACGAGAAAGAAGCCAATGAAATCAGGGCTTTGCACGGTGTACAGGACGTGTCCAATCTAGGTGTCCAAAAGCTAGATGTACCGGACGCCTATAGTGGACGCCTGATTTCGCTGCTCAAAGACCGGGGCGGAGAGGTGTACAGCGGCCACCGTGCCTTGGGCCGTGCGTTGGGCTGTTCGCCCGCGCACGTCGGCAACGTCCTTAGAGACTTGTCCGAGGCCGGACGGGTGACTGTAAAGGCGACGAAGACGGGGACCGTTGTGAGGTTGGCGGCTTGAAGGCAACGGGCGGTGTGCTAGTGCCGGTTGTCAACAGCTTTCGTCGCAGCCGAGCAGCGCAGCGAGTCGTAACTAGGGCACACCGTCCGTACCGTTGTTGGTTCGGAGGTGCCATGAGCAAATTTTTCGCGCGCGCTCGTTCTGAGACGGATGCCAGCTTCCAAGTCGAACACCTAAAGCACATGTTGGCGAACTATTGCGGGCCTGTCTCTCAAAGCGTTTGGGCTAACAGGTTCGTCATGGGCTACTTGTCCAACGCATTTCTACAATGGCTCGCAATCGGGAACCCGATAGGCACGCATCCAGGATACTACAAATTGCAGTCGGGCCGCCTGTGGGAAAGGTTTACTGGCCTTCCGGCATGGCAATTCGCCCGGGATATAGGCGCGTTGTTGGACAACGACGACGCCGAATTTTTGCGCGGTGTGGAAAGGTCCAGGCTCTGGGTGGCCACTGTAACTGGGACAGCACCACATGACCACCCGGAAATAATAGAAATTCTGGACGCCGCAAAGATTCTTGACGCACAGTACGTGCGCATACACGGGGAGCGCAGCAACCACCTTTCGCAAGCGGCCTCGATCTTATTGCTTAGAGACCTGTTTCAGCATGTTGAGCAACTCAATCAGCCTGGCGCATTCGTGGCGACGAACACACAGGGCTTCGAAAAAACAGAGAAAGCTCTCGCGCCGAACTCTGGTACCTTCGTGGCGAAGGACACACAAGCAGAACCGCTTGCAGTCAATGGAGTACAGCCGACTGACAACTCGACGCTCGCACTTGCTGTGTGCTTAATCGCTGTCACAGGCATCTTCATAGTCGTGGGTTTTGCAATTGACGCCGCCCAAACTCAACGCCTCATCGACGTGGACCGGCAAAACTACGCAAGGAAACTTGCCGAAGAAAATACGTCGAAGGAGCACCTAGTTCCGCCACAAGAACACGGCCCGTCTATTGCCAAACCGCCTGTCGCAGCGCTGCCCATTCCAGACTTCGCGACCTCGACAACAATTGTGAACGCGCCATCGCAATGGAATGTCACTGTCTCGCGCGAAGACGGCACCGTTCCCGCCTACATCTTCAAGCGCGAAGACGTGGCCGCACTGATTGGCAAAGAGACATGCGCATCGGCCAAAGAGACGACACAGGAATTCTACCGCCAGCGCGCGGCACAAGATCGGCCCATCAGAATGGACATGATGGAAGAGCGGTGGGCCGTCGAGTTCTTCGCCTGCCATCCTGAGGCGCATACTTGGTCGTCTGATCAGTAGCCGAGAATGGCGTTGCGGC
>JANOKW010000359.1:0-4724 GCA_031419475.1 Hyphomicrobium sp.
GCATCACCCGGGCCCGCCACTCCGGCAACGTGGTGACGATCGAGGGCACGGTTGAGGAATTCTTAAGGTCGCGCGGCAAGAAATACCGCAAGGAAGTCGAACGCTGCTCGCGGCTGTGGGAAAAGGAAGGTGCAGCGCGATTCGAACGAGCCACGGCACTGGACGCCATTGCGCGCGGTTATTCGGTTCTGGAAGAACAACAGGCTGCGCGTCATGCGGCACTGGGGAGCAAGTATATCCTGGATGAGCCTGCTTACCGCGCCTTCTACGAACGGCTCGTGATGGACGGCACCGAGTGCGATCTTGGATATTTGTTCACGCTCGAAGCACAGGGCGTCATCATCGGTACGCTGTTTGGCATCGTGCATGATGGCACGTTCACGTTGCTCAGAATTTCAAATGGCGGGGACCGCTGGAGTCATCTGTCGCCCGGCCGGCTCATCGTGGTCGAAGCCATGAAATACTTTGTTGAAAAGGGCGTCAGACGCTTCGACATGGGAATTGGCGATTATCCGTTCAAACGCGGATTTGGTGTCACCGAAGTGCCGCTCTACGATTTGATCGTGGCGCGCGATCTTGCCGCCGTACCTCGCGCCGTATTCCACCGCTGGAAAGCGCGGGCGCGGAAAAACCCACGCATTCTCGCGCTGGCGCGCCGGTTTATGGGGAAGAAATAGTGCCCCCTCTCCCCGTCCTTTACGGGGAGAGGGTTGGGGTGAGAGGCGGCCGCTTGCTCAGAGTTTGTTGCTGCCCCTCACCCTAACCCTCTCCCCACGCAAGTGAAGCGCGTAGGGAGAGGGGATTCGCGCGCTTTCGCACTGCAAATCCTTCCGCTATAAGGCGCCAAGACCTTTTCATTCGGGTGCCCGGTTCGAGTGGACTTTAGAGCGCCTCAGCAACTCAATCCAAATTAAGTTTCGAGATCATGTCTAAAGACAAAAACAATGCGCGGCCAAACTCACAACTTGCAGCACGGCCTGAAGCAAGATTGGCCAAGGGCTTTCGCGATATCGAGGCGGCGGAACTGTCCGGCCTGAACGAGATGCTCAGCGTCATTCGCGGCGTCTACGAGCGCTATGGGTTCGAGGCGCTGGAAACACCGGCCATCGAATATACCGATGCGCTGGGAAAATTCCTGCCCGATCAAGACCGGCCGAACGCTGGCGTGTTCTCGTTTCAAGACGAGGACTCGTCAGGCGAAGGCGGGCAATGGATGAGCTTGCGTTATGATTTGACGGCGCCGCTCGCGCGCTACGTGGCGCAGAATTTCGATAAGCTGCCAAAGCCGTTCCGGCGCTACGCTTACGGCCCCGTCTACCGCAACGAGAAGCCGGGTCCGGGGCGCTTCAAGCAGTTCATGCAGTTCGATGCCGATACCGTCGGCTCGGACAGCGTCGCGGCGGATGCGGAAATCTGCATGCTGGCGGCGGATACGCTGGAAGCGTTGGGCGTGAAGCGTGGCGATTATCTGATCAAGGTCAATAACCGGAAGATTTTGGATGGCGTGATGGAAGCGGCCGGGCTTGGTGGGGAAGAGAATGCTGCTCGTCGCCTGATAGTGCTTCGCGCGATTGATAAGTTGGACCGGTTGGGAATTGACGGCGTGCGTCAGCTGCTTGGCCCCGGGCGCAAGGACGAGAGTGGTGATTTTACAAGCGGTGCGAAACTTGAAGAGATTCAGATTACGACAATTTTGAGTTATCTGTCCCAAACTCCCAAGCAGCCTCAGAAGCCCTCCGCGTTGGTAACAGCGTTTGACAAAACCAACGTCGTCATGCCTCCGAAAGACACTGAGAAATATTTGCAAGGCCTTAGTGAACTGCGATTTCTTCGGGAAATATGCGTAGAGGCTGGCTACGACGACGATCGGATCCGCGTAGACCAATCGGTCGTCCGTGGTCTCGAATATTACACCGGCCCCGTGTTTGAGGCCGAGTTGACGTTCGAGGTCAAAGGCGACGACGGAAAGCCGGTGCGCTTCGGCTCGGTCGGCGGCGGCGGACGTTATGACGATCTGGTCGCGCGCTTCACTGGGCAAAAAGTACCGGCAACCGGCTTCTCGATTGGCGTTTCGCGTTTGCAGGCGGCGCTTGCCCACATCGGCGCGAAGGCGGACGCCCCGCTCGGACCCGTCGTCGTGCTTGTCATGGCGGAAAAGGGCGAGAAGCCTGACTACGCTCAATTTCAGAAATTGGTCCAAAGGCTTCGCAATCCCGACGACGGCGGCGAACCCATCCGTGCTGAAATGTACCTCGGCTCGGGTGGAATGAACGCGCAGATGAAATACGCCAACAAGCGCAACGCCGCGTGCGTTGTCATTCAAGGCGGGAATGAGCGCGATACTGGTAAGATCACACTTAAGGATTTGATCGAAGGCGCGAAGGCGGCGGCCGCAATCAAGGACAACAAGGAATGGAAAGAAGCGCGCGCGGGGCAAATCACTGTTGACGACGCGGCCTTCGTCACTGAAGTCCGCAAGATCATTTCGAGGCACCAAACTTAGAGCACGAGATGCGCTCCGCCATTTGGCGTCATCCCGGCGAAGGCCGGGACCCAGCCAAGCTTCAGTGGAGCGCAAACGGCAGGCCTGGGCGGGTCCCCGCCTGCGCGGGGATGACGAAATGTAACGAAGTGGCCTATCGCCGGGAAAACTTGGAAGTGTGAAAAAATGGCCGCTGAAACGGCACAACAGTTCGAGGCGCTTGAGGCTCAAGCGCAAGTCGTGATGTCCGTCTTTGCCAGGGCGGGCCACGAAGCCGTTGCGCCCGCCGTCATACAACCGGCAGACGTGTTCCTTGATTGCATCGGCGAAGCGCTGCGTGCGCGCACCTATGTGTTCACAGATCCGGATGGCGCGGAACTGTGCCTGCGTCCCGATCTCACCGTGCCCACGTGCCGCTTACACATCGCGCGTCACGCCAATCCGGCGACTGAGGCCCGCTATTGCTACAACGGCTCCGCATTCCGTTTTCAGCCGCAAGGCGCGAGCGACGCGCACCCAAGCGAGTTTCGTCAAGCCGGCATCGAGCGCTTTGGCGATACGAACCGCGAAGCCGCAGAAGCCGAAACCATTGCACTCATCATTGGCGCCGTTGAAGCGGCGGGACTGAAATCGTGGTCTTTGAGGTTGGGCGACCTTGGGCTGTTCCGCGCCATTCTCGCTGCCTGCGAAATGCCTAGGCGCTGGCAGAAGCGCTTGGGCGAAGCCTTCTGGCGGCCAGAGAGCTTTCGCGCAGAATTGAAACGCCTGACCACAGTGCCGGCTATTTCTGCGGCCAAGCTTCCGCCGGAACTTGCCAAGTCGCTTGACCCGGCGAACCGGAATGCAAGTGAAGCCGCTGTCGCCGCGTATTTTGACGCGAAGAATATAGAGCTGGTTGGCACGCGCACGCTGCCTGAAGTGACCGGGCACCTTTTGGAACAGGCCGCCGACCTTGGGGCCACGCCACTCGACGCAACCTCGGCGCGGCTGATTGAAAGTTACGTCGCGGTTGCGGCATCCGCCAAAGCAGCTGGCAGCACAATCGCAGCGCTCACGAAGGGCGCGAAGGGCGGTACTGGCGCGGCGCTCGACACGTATGACAGGCGGCTCGCGCTTCTCGCCAATGCGGGCATTGACCTCGACCGCGTGACGTTTTCGGCCGAATTCGGCCGCAACCTCGAGTACTACACTGGCCTCGTGTTCGAAATTTCGGCGCCCGGCTTCGCGAGTGACAGCCCGGTTGCGGGCGGCGGGCGCTACGACGCTTTGATGCGCGCAGCGGGCGCCCATTGCGACGTGCCAGCCGTCGGTGCCGCGATCCACACCGAACGCCTGCTTCTGGCCGTGAAGGAGGCGCGCGCATGAGCAGCAAACTCATCCTGGCCATCCCCTCAAAGGGCCGCTTGATGGAGCAGACGACAGTAATTTTCGGCAAGGCGGGGCTTGTCGTGCGCAAAGTCGGTCATGCGCGCGGCTATCGCGGCGAAATCGAAGGTCTGCCTGATGTCGAGGTGGCCTTTGTCTCGTCGTCAGAAATCGCTGCAGCACTCAAATCTGGAAGTGTACACCTTGGAATTACTGGCGAAGATCTGATCCGCGAATCTATTTCGGATGCGGAGACGCGCGTCACATTTCTCAAGAAGCTGGGGTTTGGCTTTGCGGACGTGGTTGTTGCGGTTCCAGCCTGCTGGATCGATGTCGCAACAGTTGCAGATCTCGAAGCTATTTCCTTGCCGTTTCGCCGTGCGCATGGGCGCTGGCCGCGTGTCGCGACAAAGTACATGAACCTGACGCGGCGTTTTTTTTCTGCCAACGGCTTTGGCGATTACCGCATTGTGGAAAGCTTGGGAGCCACGGAAGGCACGCCTGCGTCTGGCACGGCAGAGTTGATCGTCGACATCACGACGACGGGCGAAACGCTGCGGGCCAACGGGCTGAAGATACTTGACGATGGCGTGATCCTGAAGTCGGAGGCGAACCTCATCGCCTCCAATGTGGCGCCCTGGACCGCCCCCGTGCTCACGACACGCGCGGAGCTTGTGCGCAAACTTAGTTCGTTAACGGCGTAATGCTTAACGGCGTAGCGCGGAAGCTGCAGGGTAACTGGTTCCCACTTTTCCTGACCTGATTACGCACCATAGTCAGCCATTTTCTGGCCACGCGAATCTTCGATTTCTGACGTCTTCGCAAGGAGATGTGGCATGGCACGCAATCGGGTTCAATTCCAGAAGGGCCTCTCGGA
>JANOKW010000360.1:0-3394 GCA_031419475.1 Hyphomicrobium sp.
TTCAACGTGCTGCACACGGCTGCAGCGCGCGTGGCGGGACTTGATCTCGGCTTTGTGCCGGCACAAGGCGGGCGCGATCTCGACGGCATGTTGAAAGCGGATATGGAGGTCGTCTATCTCCTCGGGGCCGATGAGATCGAACTTGGCCGTTTGGGCGGCGCCTTCACAATCTATCAAGGCAGCCACGGCGACGCGGGCGCCATGCGCGCCGACGTTATTTTGCCGGGCGCGGCTTATACCGAAAAGAGCGTGACGTATGTCAATACTGAAGGGCGGGCGCAGCAAACGGTGAAGGCCGCTTATCCGCCGGGCGACGCCAAAGAAGATTGGACGATCATTCGCGCTCTCTCAGCGTCGGTGGGGCAGACGCTGCCTTATGACAATTTGAGCGCGTTGCGGGCCGAGATGTACAGAATCGCGCCGCAACTAGCCGCACTCGATGGCGTTGAGTCGAGAGCGGTAGCGGGGCTCGAAACGTTGGCCAAGCTCAAAGGTGGCTTCGGGCCGGAGCCATTCGTCAACGCGATTTCGGATTTCTATATGACCAACCCAATTGCGCGTGCGTCCGCCGTCATGGCGGGCCTGAGTGCGCTACGGTCCAATACAGCGAGCGGCAAGCGGGAGGCGGCGGAGTAGGTTGGGTTAGGCGGCTCTGCACTCGCAGCCGTAACCCAACGGTCGAATGAGGTTGATAGAGATGTTGGGTTACGCGCGGAAGAGAGATTCGAGTTCCTCGAAGCATCTGGGCCGCGCTAACCCAACCTACAAGTGAAGGCAGAGAATGTTGGACACGATTTGGACATTTATGACCGACTACGGCTGGAATATTCTGGCGCTCATTGGTTTCTCGCTGCTGCTGCTCGTGTCGCTGCTGGTCATAATTGCGTTTCTGCTGTTGATGGATCGCAAAGTTTGGGCGGCTGTGCAGCTCAGGCGCGGCCCGAACGTGGTTGGTCCCTTCGGCTTGCTGCAATCGTTTGCCGACTTACTGAAGTTCGTGCTCAAGGAGCCGCTGATCCCCGCAGGGTCCGACAAGATCGTGTTTCTGCTGGCGCCGCTGGCGACCGCGACGTTTGCCTTGGCGACGTGGGCGGTGATCCCGGTGAACGAAAACGCTTGGGGGCGGTGGGTCATCTCTGACCTCAACGTCGGTATTCTTTACATCCTGGCTATCTCGTCGCTCGGTGTTTACGGCGTGATCATGGGCGGCTGGGCGTCGAACTCGAAGTACCCGTTTATGGGCGCGCTCCGATCCGCCGCGCAGATGGTGTCTTATGAAGTCTCGATAGGTTTCGTCATTATCTGTGTGCTGCTGTGCGTCGGATCGCTCAATCTGACGGCAATTGTGAATGCGCAGAAAAGCGGGATTGGGACATCTCTTGGCCTGACGCCGTCGCTGCTCGATTGGCATTGGCTGGCACTATTCCCCATGTTCGTCGTGTTCTTCATTTCGGCACTGGCTGAGACCAACCGGCCGCCGTTCGATCTGCCGGAAGCGGAATCGGAACTCGTGGCGGGCTTTATGGTCGAGTATTCGTCGACGCCGTATTTGCTGTACATGTTAGGTGAGTACGTCGCGATCACCACCATGTGCGCGATGACGACGATTTTGTTCTTGGGCGGTTGGCTACCGCCACTCGACGTCGCGCCGCTGAACTGGGTGCCGGGCATATTGTGGTTTATCGGCAAGAGCGTGTTTGTCTTCTTCATGTTCGCGATGGTGAAGGCGTTCGTGCCGCGTTACCGGTATGACCAACTCATGCGGCTAGGGTGGAAAGTGTTTTTGCCGCTGTCGCTGCTGATGGTTGTTGTCACGGCGAGCGTGCTGCACTTTGGAGGGCTCGCGCCATGAGCCCTGGATTGATCGGATTACTTATTGGAGCACTGGCAGCACTCGCGAACTACCAAGTTCTGCATCGCTTGGGCGAGCGCGTGGAGAAACCTGAAACAAAGCGGGTATTGCGCATAGTGGCACTGCTTGACCTTGCCGTCTTGCCGGTCTTGGGTTTTCTCATCGGCACGTATGGCTTTGCGTGATTGTCTCAAGGAACGAATGGTCATGAACATCGCACGCGGCATCAAATCGTTGTTCCTCACGGAGTTCGTTTCGGCGTTCTTCTTGTCGATGCGCTACTTTTTTTCAGCCAAAAAGACTTTGAACTATCCGTATGAAAAGGGTCCGCTGTCCCCGCGCTTTCGCGGCGAGCATGTGTTGCGCCGCTATCCCAATGGCGAAGAACGCTGCATCGCGTGCAAGCTGTGCGAAGCCATCTGCCCGGCGCAGGCGATCACCATTGAAGCGGGGCCGCGCCGCAACGACGGTACGCGCCGCACCACGCGCTACGACATCGATATGACGAAATGCATCTATTGCGGGTTATGTCAGGAGGCGTGCCCCGTGGACGCCATTGTCGAGGGTCCGAATTTCGAATTCGCGACGGAAACGCGCGAAGAACTTTTCTACGACAAGGACCGGTTGCTCGCCAACGGAGACCGCTGGGAACGCGAGATCGCGAAGAACATCGCGCTCGATGCGAAGTATAGGTGATGGCGAGCTACGTGTCGCAAGGAAGGCACTTGCAAAATTGTCATCCCGGCCGAGCCCTCTTGCGAGAACCGGGATCCAGGATGGCAACGATGTATTTGAAGTGCTGGGTCCCGGCTCTTCGATATCGCGCACGCGCGATCTCTGCGGCCGGGATGACAGTATCGGGTGAGGGAACGGATTAATGGCAACGGCATTTTTTTTCTATCTCTTCAGCGTGCTCGCAATTGCGGCGGGCGCGATGGTGGTGTTCGCCAAAAACCCCGTGCATGCCGTGCTGTTCTTGATACTGACGTTCTTCAATGCGGCCGGATTATTCGTGCTGTTGAATGCTGAATTCCTGGCGATGCTGTTGATCGTCGTCTACGTCGGCGCGGTCGCCGTGTTGTTCTTGTTTGTTGTCATGATGCTGGACGTCGACTTTGCGGAATTGAAAGCCGGCTTCATCAAGAACGCTCCAATCGGCGCGCTGGTTGGCGGCGTGGTGCTGAGCGAATTGATCGCGCTGTTTGCGTTTAGAGGACTGACCGTTGCGCCCGGCAAGGTTTCGGCCGTTGCCGTGCCGTCTGGAATTTCGAATACGGAAGCGCTCGGGCAGATCATTTACACGAAGTACGCTTACTTCTTCCAAGGTGCCGGCATGATTTTGCTGGTCGCAATGATTGGCGCCATCGTGTTGACGCTGCGTCATCGCGAAGGCGTGAAGCGGCAGTCGATATCGGAGCAAGTGGCGCGCGGGCCAAAGACGGCGATGGAAGTTGTGAAGGTGCCGAGCGGCGGGAGCCATGTTCCGCCAGCGAAGCACAAGGAGGTGGCGGAGTGATCTCTGAACGGGGTCAGACCCCTCGC
>JANOKW010000361.1:0-3890 GCA_031419475.1 Hyphomicrobium sp.
ATGACGGGCTGGCGCGTGGGTTGGATGATTGTCCCGCCAGGACTTGTGCGGGTTGTCGAGCGCTTAGCGCAGAACCTCTTTATTGCAGCTCCTGCAATTGCCCAGGTCGCGGCGCTTGGCGCGTTCGATGGGTTCGAGGAATTGGAAGGTAACCGGCGCATCTACGCGAAAAACCGTGAGTTGTTGCTTAACGAATTACCCCGCGCAGGCTTTACGAAAATTGCGCCTGCTGATGGGGCTTTCTACCTTTACGCCGACGTGAGCGATCTCACATCAGACAGCCCGGCTTATGCGCGCGCGATTCTTGATGAAGCTGGAATTGCCGTCACGCCCGGCATCGATTTTGATGCCGAACGCGGAGCCAAGTTTCTGCGCTTTTCCTATTCTGGCGCGACTGCCGATATGGCCGAAGCCGCCAAGCGTTTGAGAGACTGGCGTCTGCGTAGCGCGTGACCTCATCCGGGGATAACCCCTGTGTGAAAGAGCGCGTTCGCGGCGTTCGCGGCCAGATAGGCGATGAGTGCGGGCCCAAAAGACTGAAGGCCGGGATCGCTCCCGGCCTTCGTATTTAGTCATCTATTAGGGAGCTATTCGCCGCCAAAATTACGCTGCCACCAGCCTTTGCGCTGAGGAGTAGGTGCCGATTCGGATGATTGATCCGTGGGCTGGTCGGGTTTCAAAACGACGCGCTCGATGCGCGGCTCGCTGGAGCCGGTCTCGTGGCGCGGCCGGGCTGGAGTAGCGTCGGCCTTTGGTTCAGGTGCCTGCTCAAGGCGCGTATCTGGGCGCGTTTCTGGGCGCGTTTCGTGACGCGTCTCGTGTCGCGGTTCTGGGCGTGGCGCGGGTGCTGCCGGCTCGCCATAGCCGCTTGTTTGAGTTGGGGGCTGATACACGTTCGGTTCGGATCGCGTTTCGCCCGTTGGTGCAGGAGCGCTGTTTTGGACGGGTGCATCCCAGATACGTCCTCCACCGCCCTCAGACCGGCGGTCTTTTTGCCGGTCGCGCTCGCGTCCCTCACGCGGATATACGTGCGACCGCCCTCAATGACTGAAGGGCCAGGGACGTCAGGCTGGGGTTCGAAGCCGGGCGCTGATGGCGATGTCCGTTCAACGACGCCATTGCTGCCGTTCTGGTTGTCAGAATCGGGTCCTTGGGCCCGCTCTGATCCGTGCCGCTCGTTGCCCTGCCTGTCACCACCTTGGACGTGGCGCGCTTCGCCGCCTTCGCGGTCACCGCGTCCGCGACGTCCGCCGCGACGGCCCCTACGGCGCCGTCGACCGCGTTTCTCGCCGTTTTCGTCAACGTCGCCGCCGTGTTCAATCGCTGGGTCTGAGTTGTCGCTGTCGTTGGCTTCAGCGCCAATTTCGATGATTTCGGGCTCGTCGCCAATTTCATCGTCGCCGCCGGCTGGTGAGACGGGCGCGCGCGCGTCTTGAAAATCCGGACGGCCAGATTCTAATCCGCGCTCATCGCCACGTCCGCCGCCACGTTCGTTGCGCTCACCGTCACGTCCTCCGCCGCCACCCCGCCGTCTGCGCCGGCGTCCGCGTCGCTGACTACTGTCGTCTTCGCCGCCCGAGACGTCGCGACTGTGTTCGCGGGTTTGTTCACGTGATGGTTCGCGAAAACGATCGCGGCCACTACTTTCGCGACCCTGCGTTTCGCCAGCGTCATCGGTATCGTCGCCGACTTCTTCAATGTTGTTGCCATCGAGTGAAGGCGCTTGTTCGTCGCCCTCGCCTTCGAAGCCCCAATCCATGTTGACAGCGGCGCGCTCTGTGCGGCGCTGCGGCAAGGCTGTTGCCACACCGCGCTCAATCGTGAAATTGGCGCCCTGAATACGTTCTGCACCCAAAATAGTCACCGGAAATCCGTGACGAAGCTCCATCTCGGTGACGTAAGCGCGCTTGGAGTTGAGAATGTAGAGCGCAACGGCCGGTGTCGTTGTTGCAATGATCGGCGCGCTGCTGGCAGCCGTGATGGCATCTTCGATGCCGCGCAAGACGGCAAGGGCGATACTTTCGGTCGAGCGGATTGTGCCTGTGCCCTGGCAATGCGCGCATTGCGTGGTCGAGCCTTCGAGAACGCCTGTTCGCAAGCGTTGACGAGACATTTCCATAAGTCCGAAGTGAGAAATGCGGCCGAGTTGAATGCGGGCACGGTCGTGGCGCAGCGCGTCTTTCAAACGGCGTTCAACAGACCGGTTGTTGCGCTTCTCTTCCATGTCGATGAAGTCGATGACGATCAAGCCCGCGAGATCGCGCAGCTTCAACTGCCGCGCGATTTCGTCGGAGGCTTCGAGATTGGTTGCGAGCGCCGTCTCTTCGATCGAGAATTCGCGTGTCGATTTACCGGAGTTGACGTCGATGGCGACAAGAGCTTCGGTCTGGTTGATGACGATGTAGCCGCCCGAGCGCAACGTGACTTGGGGCGTGAACATGGCGTTGAGTTGGCGTTCAACGGCGTAGCGCGCAAACAACGGCGTCGCGTCTTTGTAGGGAACGACGTTCTTGGCGTGGCTGGGCAGCAGCATGTGCATAAAGGCTGCCGCTTCTTGATAGCCAGCGTCGCCCGCGACGACGACTTCCTCGACATCCTTGTTATAGAGGTCGCGGATCGAACGCTTGATGAGGTCGCCTTCTTCATAAACGAGGCTCGGCGCCGTCGATTGCAGAGTCAGGTCGCGCACGTTTTCCCACAGCCGCAGCAGGTATTCGAAGTCGCGCTTGATTTCTTGCTTGGTGCGCGCCGCGCCTGCCGTGCGGATAATGAGCCCCATGCCCTCCGGAACCTCGAGCTCCTGGGCAATGGCTTTGAGGCGTTTTCTGTCTTGTGGGTTCGTGATTTTGCGGGAAATGCCACCACCGCGAGCGGTATTTGGCATCAAAACCGTGTAGCGGCCAGCGAGAGAGAGGTACGTCGTCAGTGCGGCGCCCTTATTGCCTCGCTCTTCCTTGACGACTTGCACAAGAATGACCTGGCGGCGCTTGATGACTTCCTGGATCTTATAGCTGCGCGGGCGGCGGCGCGGCCGGACGGCAACTTCTTCCATGAGATCGCTGTTGCCGGTGTCACCACGCGGCTCGATCAATTGATCGCTCGCTTCGGACCCGCCAGAGTGCTCGCCGCCAGCACTTTCTTCGGTGTCATCTTGCTGTTCGTCGTCTTCGCTGTCGTCATCCGGGCCGTTGTCATCTACATCGTTATCTTGGGCGGCGTCGTGTCCCGTTTCAGGGCTGGCATCTGGGCCTGCGTCCCGGTCCATGCCGCGTTCGCGGCGCGTGCTGCCCTCAGCCAAATCGCTGGTAGGCTCTGCGTGGGGCACGAGCGGCGCTGCTTCCGAGATCGTATCGCCGCTCGACTGAACAGCCGCCGCGAACGTCGATGGCGTGTCGTCATCGCCGCCTTCGCCGCCGATTTCCTCGATGTGTTCGTCTTCCTCGACGTCGACGATGTTCGATTCTTCGCCAGAGGGCTCCATATCGCCAATGTCAGAATCAGCGTCGGACTCAGGCGTGCCGTATGCAGGGGCGGCTTCACTGCGTTCCGGGTCATAACCGCCATCGCGCGGACGCGAGCGCCGTGCCATGGCTTCGGCGCGCCGGTCGGCGGCGGCCTCAAGCTCGGCTTCGGCGGCCGCTTCCTCGTCGATCAAGGCTTGGCGGTCGGCGACAGGGATTTGATAGTAGTCAGGGTGTATTTCGTTGAAGGCCAGGAAGCCGTGGCGATTTCCGCCGTAATCAACGAAAGCAGCCTGGAGCGAGGGCTCCACGCGGGTGACTTTTGCGAGATAGATATTACCGCGAAGCAGCTTGCGCGCTGCGCTTTCGAAGTCGAATTCCTCTACCCGGCCGTTACGTTGCACCACGACCCGAGTTTCCTCGGGATGC
>JANOKW010000362.1:0-8068 GCA_031419475.1 Hyphomicrobium sp.
GAAAACCTCGCGCTTCGTCGTCTTTTTCTTCGACGCGTAATCGAGTGACGAAAAACTCAGCTGGTTCTCTGCCATCGGACACCCCCTCGAATCATCGAGATCAGTGTGCCATAGTCCGGCAGTTAGTCAGAGGTTCCTTAGCAACAAATTTGTCAGCGCGGAAAGCCACTGATCGGTTGTTGGGGAACGCGTTTGTCTGTTGCTTATTGCCAATGGCCGGCGTGACTTTGGCACGGTCGCCCCGCGTAGGAATATGACCGGGGGTTCTTTCGGCAATACAGAAAGCTCCGGGGCTTTAAGTTTCGGGGCAACTCAAGTAAGCCCGGCTCATGGCATATAGGCTTTACATCGTCGTCTGTGCGGACGCCTCGCTTTACACCGGCATCGCGACCGACGTCGCGCGCCGGATTGCAGAGCATAACGGCGTTGGACCCAATGGCGAACCGGCGGGCGGGAAGTGCAAGGGCGCGCGCTATACGTCCGCTCGCCGTCCGGTCAGCCTTGTCTATGAGGCAACGTTCCAGACCCGCTCCGACGCGTCGCGCGAAGAGTATCGCATCAAACGGCTGACGCGGGCCGAGAAACAATTGCTGATTGCGAGCGCCGCTAAACAAATCGCGAAGAAGCGATGACGGGGCGGGAAGAAAAATTCGACGCCATTGTGCTTGGGGCGGGCGCGGCCGGTCTGATGTGCGCGCTGACGGCGGGACAGCGAGGCCGCCGTGTGCTGCTGTTGGAACGGACCGATAAGGCTGGCGCGAAGATTCTGATCTCTGGCGGCGGGCGCTGCAACTTCACCAATCTTGAGACGGTGCCAAAGCGCTTTATTTCGGAGAATCCGCATTTCTGCACGTCGGCGCTTGCCCGCTACACGCAGAAGGAATTCATCGCTCTCGTCGAGCGGCACTGCATTACTTATCACGAGAAAACATTGGGGCAGTTGTTTTGCGATGGCTCGGCGCGCCAAATCGTGGCGATGTTGCTGAAGGAGTGCGCGGAGGCCGGTGTTGATGTGAGAACGGGCCAGACGGTCTCCAGCGTTACGCGCGGGGATGAGTTTCGCATTGAGACAGGAGCGGGAACGTTTGCAGCGCCAGCTCTTGTCCTGGCGACAGGCGGGCTTTCCATTCCGAAAATGGGTGCTACCGGCTTCAGCTACGATCTCGCGCAACAGTTTGGCTTACGCGTTACAGAGCGCCTTCCCGGTCTCGTTCCTTTCAAGCTTGAACCCGGCGCGGATGGGTTTGATGCGGTGCTTGCGGGCGTTTCCCTCGAGGCAGTTGTAACGCTCGGCAAACGCAGCTTTCGCGAGGCCGTCTTGTTTACGCATCGCGGCCTATCTGGGCCCGCGATTTTGCAGATTTCATCGTATTGGCGGCCGGGTGATACGATTGCATTGGATCTATTGCCCGGCGTGCAGGCGTCCGCGATTCTTGTCGAGCGCAAGCGGGTGCGCGCGAAATCTGCGGCGCGAACGGTGCTTGCGGAACTCTTACCCGCGCGGCTGGCGCAATCTTTAAGCGCGGCTCACCTGCCGCCGGGCGAGATGGCCAACATTGCGGACCGCACGCTTGTCACTTTTGGCGAGCGTCTTAAGCGCTGGGAGTTCCGCCCATCGGGAACCGAAGGCTATGCCAAGGCAGAAGTTACCGTTGGCGGCATCGACACGCGCGATCTCTCGTCAACGACAATGGAGGCGCGCGGTGTGCCGGGGCTGTATGCGATCGGCGAAGCCGTCGATGTAACAGGGTGGCTTGGCGGCTATAATTTTCAATGGGCCTGGTCGAGTGGGTGGACAGCCGGACAAGCGATTTAGTATCCGTCTCCGCCGAAGGTCTTCTTGCCGAGATTGCGGAACATTGAATTCAAGATGCCTTCGTCTTTGGCGCCGGGGGCCGGTGTCGAGCGCGAAATGAAGTCAAACACTTTGCCGTCTTTCAAGCCGTAGTTTGCAACCTGATCGACGGTGCCGCCTTCGTTGAAATAGACAGCGACGACCTTGCGGTCTTTCTCTTTGGGCAGCATGAACGACGACTGCCCCATGGTGCTTGAGATGTAATAGAATGCATTGCCACTGCCGACGACAGCGGTTGTTGCGGGCGAGCCGAGCGTGGTGCGAACCTGCTCCTGGCTCATGCCGGGCTGGATGGCTTGCAAGTCCGTTTCGTGGAACTGATGACCGTGCTTGGTGATGGTTTCGCTGCATCCCGTGAGGGCCAGTGCCAAGCCAAATGCGACCGCGCCAAGTAACGGCCGGGCCTGGAGAAGTGGCAAAACGTATCGGCGCGTTAGCTGTGTCATTGGGGCTGTATCATAGAGCAAGAATCATTTCTGTCCGGGCGGATAAATCGATTAAGCTAGCGTCGAGCGTGTTGCAAAGGCGGCAAGCGCGGTTGTGGGCTGTCTGTACCAGTTCATCCCCACTATTTTGGCCTAGTATTTTGACCCTGGCCTCTGTCGGCTATTGTACAAGGAATATCCCCGATGTTGCAGTGGCTGAGATCGCGGGCCTTTATCCGTCGCAAAGCAGGTGAAATTTATGGCGCTGTCGTGGCCGCGGCCCGGCAACCCGCCTTCTACCGGCACTACCGTGTCCCAGATACCCCAGAGGGGCGGTTTGAGATGATTGCGCTCATGCTGTTTTTGGTCTTGGAACGTGTAAAACGGGTCGCGCCGGACGGAGAAGCACTGACGCAGGGGGCTATCGAAGCCTTTGTGACCGACATGGATGACTGCATGCGCGAGATGGGTGTTGGCGACCTGACAGTCCCCAAAAAGGTCAAACGGGCCGCAGCCGCATTCTACGAGCGCGCCGGTCATTACCGGGGGCATCTCGAAAGAGGAGATGCGTCGGATGCTTCGACCAACGGTTTGGCGGCAGACTTGGCGCGATTTGTGTTTGCTGGACAGACGGGTGGTCATGTTGAGGCTTTGGCCCGATACGTTCAAGGCGTTTCACGACGGTTTGCGCGGGCACGCGACGGAGACTTAGACGGCAGCGGGCTCGATGAAATTTTATGTGAGCAGGAAGAGAAGCAAGCGATATGACGTCACTTTCTAGTTGGTCACACGCAACAACGGATATTCCCGATCGCGGGCTGTCGCGCGAACGCGCAGCGTCAGATTCGGAGCGCGGCGAAATTGCGAGTGCACTGCGATTGCTTTCTGTCGAGAAACTCGTCGCGAACTACCGCATCAGCAGTATCTCAGGTGGTGCATGGCGGCTTGCCGGAGACTTATCGGCCGACGTTGTGCAGCCTTGCATCGTATCGCTGGAACCGGTTCCAGCGCACCTGGATGAAAAATTCGACGTGGAATTCTGGCAGGGCGCGCGCGCGGACGAATCAGGAGGCGATTTGAGCGTACTCCAGGGCCCCGACATCGAAGCACTCGAGGGCAGCGAGATTGCCGTTGGCCGCATCGTCTTCGAGACGCTTGCCGCCGCACTCGACCCCTATCCACGTAAGTCTGACGCGGCTTTCAACTGGACGGAGCCGCCGGGTTCGGACGAGAAAAAAACAAGTCCATTCGCCGTGTTGGCGAAGCTTAAGGGTAAGGAATGATGGCTTCGTGCGGAAACCGGCCGTAGTGGGGCGAATCCGGGTTGTCTCGTATGGCAAACCGGCTATGGTCCACCCGCCTTGGGCCCTCCGTTTCTTGGGGGTGGCGGCGGACAATAAAAAGTGTGCCGCAACAGCGCGGCGAAACCTCTCAGGTCATCAAGGGCCAGCACAGAAATATGGCGAGCCCCAAGACGATAGCACTCGATGCCATGGGCGGAGATTACGGGCCGGAGGTCATCGTGCCGGGCGCCGCCCTGTCGCTCGAACGCCATCCGAATTTGAGCTTCATTTTTTACGGCGACGAGACGCGCATTCAGGCAGCGCTCGCTCCGCATGCAAAGTTGCAAGCCAAGTCCCGTGTCGTGCACACGTTGCATGTCATCAGCATGGATGAAAGGCCGAGCCAAGCGCTGCGGCGCGGCAAGGGCTCAAGCATGTGGCTAGCGCTCGAAGCGGTCAAGTCGGGGGAGGCGCACGCCGCCGTATCCGCCGGCAACACAGGTGCCTTGATGGCGATGGCGAAAGTCATCCTGCGCACAATATCCGGCATCGATCGCCCGGCACTCGCGGCCCTTTGGCCAACCGTGCGCTCGGAGTGCATCGTGCTCGATGTGGGCGCCAATATCGGTGCAACGGCTCGCAAACTCTCGGAATTCGCGCTCATGGGCGCGGCCATGGCGCGGGCTATTTTCCATATCGAGCGGCCGACTGTCGGATTGCTCAACGTCGGCGTTGAAGACATCAAGGGTGTTGAAGAAGTGCGTGACGCGCACGCTTGGCTCAAGAGTACGGCCGACTTGCCGATCGACTACAAGGGCTTTGTCGAAGGCGACCAGATTGGTCACGGCGCCGTCGATGTTGTCGTTGTCGAAGGTTTTGCCGGCAACATCGCCTTGAAAACTGCCGAAGGGACCGCGCGCCAGATTGGCGAGTACCTGAAAGGAGCGATGACGAGTTCGCTTGTGACAAAGCTTGGCGCGATGCTAGCGCGCGGGGGTTTCAAAGTCTTGAAGGCCAAAATGGATCCGCGCCGTTTGAACGGCGGAACGTTCCTCGGCCTCAAAGGCATTGCGGTGAAAAGCCATGGCGGCACAGACGCATTTGGCTTTGCAAGTGCCGTCGATCTCGCCTACGAGATGGCAGATTCCGGGCTGATCGCGCGGCTCACAGCGGACCTCGACGCATTTCATCATAAGCTTGAAGTGACCGGAAACGATACACTCCGCTCTGTGAGCACAGCCGGCTGAAGGCAGGAAAGGACGTAGCGTGGCAGTCATTCGATCGGTCATTCGTGGCGTCGGGGCCCATTTGCCCAAGCGTATTATGACGAACGACGACATCTCAAAAATCGTCGATACGACGGATGAATGGATTCGCGAGCGCACAGGTATCCGCCAGCGCCACATTGCAGGCGATGACGAATTGACCAGCGATCTCGGAGCCGCCGCCGCAAAGCAAGCGCTTGTGCGCGCCGGCATCGATCCCGTCGATATCGATTTGATCGTTTGCGCTACGGCAACGCCAGACCGCACCTTCCCGGCGACGGCCGTGCGCATTCAGCAGATGCTTGGCGTCACGAAGGGTGCCGCTTTCGACATACAAGCGGTTTGCTCTGGGTTTGTGTTTGCGATGACGGTTGCCGATAATTTTTTGAAGACCGGTCAGTTCCGGCGCGCCATTGTCATTGGTGCCGAGACGTTCTCGCGCATCCTCGATTGGACGGACAGGGGCACCTGTGTGCTGTTCGGAGACGGCGCCGGCGCGGTCGTGCTCGAGGCGCAACCGCAGCACAATGGCCGGGATGATCGCGGCATCCTTTCAACCCGCATCCGGTCTGATGGACGTTTTGAAGATCTCCTCTATGTCGATGGCGGGCCAGGATCAACAAAGTCAGTCGGGCACTTGCGCATGAATGGACGTGAAGTGTTCCGCCATGCGGTGCAAAAGATTTCGGGCGTGATCGAAGAAACGCTCGTTGACACCGGCTATGCGGCCGACGAAATCGATCTCTATGTTCCTCATCAGGCGAACCAGCGCATCCTTGACGGCATTGCCAAGAAGCTTGGTGTCGATCCGGCGAAAATCGTTGTGACGCTGGATAAGCACGGCAACACGTCGGCGGCCTCCATTCCGCTGGCGCTCAACCAGGCCTTCGAAGATCACAGGTTAAAAGAAGGCAGCCTGGTTTTGATGGAGGCCATGGGCGGCGGATTCACTTGGGGCGCGGTACTGGCACGCTGGTAGGTTTGAGCTCGATAGGCTCGCCGTCAGGCTCAGCTCCTGTTTCATTCCCCTGGAACGCTCTTGGAGTGCTTCCGGAAAAAGTGGGAACCGGTTTTGTCCGTGATTCAATCAAAACCGGACAGACCCGAACCGTTAAGGAAATGTGATATTTGGGCGTCGCGGCATTGGAATTCTGAGATATTTCAGGCGCTTGATCGTTCTCGGCGTTGACTGCGGCAATTTAGCCCGCTAGCATCCCCGGCAAATTGCGGCGGCTATTTGGGAGAGAATTCATGGGAGGCCACAGATGGGGGGCAAGACACTAACGCGCGCCGATCTCGCGGAGGCGGTGGTTGAAAAGGTTGGATTGCCGCGCAACGAGAGTCAGGATTTGGTCGAGCGGGTCCTCGAAGAAATTTCAAGCAGCCTAGCGCTTGGGGATTCGGTCAAACTGTCTTCGTTTGGCTCGTTCGGAATCCGGCAAAAAGGCCAGCGCATTGGGCGCAATCCAAAAACCGGAAAAGAAGTGCCCATTACACCACGCCGCGTCCTTGTGTTCCGGCCTTCGAACATCATGAAAGACCGCATCAACCAAGGCCAAGGCAAGCGCCGCTAATCGAACGTTCCGGCAGGTAAATCGTGCGCTGCACGTGTTGCGGATTTTGGGCGCGAAATAGGCACGCGCGATATAAGTGTTGGGCGCGGTACGCGTATTGCGGCGTCCGTTTTTTTGGAGTCATTGATACGTGCGTGCCTCCACACTTGAGAGGCAATTGATGGCCTCAAATTAAAGAGGGCGAGGTCTTTGCAATGAACAAGTCAGCCGATGCATTCCGCACCATAGGAGAGGTGGCGGATGAGCTTGATGTTCCCAAGCACGTCTTGCGCTTTTGGGAAGGAAAATTTCCGCAAATCAAGCCTATGAAGCGTGGCGGTGGGCGGCGTTATTACCGTCCAGAAGATATGGAGCTCCTGCGCGGTATCCGGCACCTTCTGCATGCCGAGGGCTACACGATCAAAGGCGTGCAAAAGATACTGCGCGAACAGGGCATCGATCAGGTCAAAAAGATTTCGCACGCGGCCATCGAAGCGACCGCTGTGCGTGGGTTAACCAAAAAGGGCAGCCGGCAGAAGGTTGCGGCGGTAGCGGCGCCCGTTCAAATCGATCGTGCTGCCGATGTGCCCGTGGGGCAAGCAACGCCCGCAGCCGTTAAATTGCGGGAGGGTGCACAGGTCGTGAAGCCTTCAGCGCCTGAAGCGGAAAAGTCCGTTGTGTTGAAGTCGGTGATCCGCGAACTTGAGGCGTGCCGCGCACTCTTAAAAGGCACGAGCGAGCCTGTGGCTGCGGCTGCCCCAAAGCAAGTGCGGGCAGGCGGGCGCCCGTGAACGGCAAACTGGATGCGCCGCTGCATGTGCCAATGCAGTGCGTGTGTGAGGTTTGGTTTGCCGATTTGGGCCGTTACCTCATATTCATTGAGGACGAGGAACGTCGCTGGCCAAGATTGTCTCCTGACGAAATGCTTCGGGCCGAACGGATAAGCGACGCGGATCAGCGCCGTCTGTGGCGTGCCTCGCACATTGCACTGCGTGACATCCTAGAGCGCAGCTGCGGGCCAGACGTCCGCCGCGTGCCGTTTGTTTCTAAAGTAGGCGGCCGGCCCGAACTTGCGCCAGAACTTGCGCCAGAACTCGCTCGAGAGCTTGGAGGCGGAGCGGAGGCGGCGGCGCTATCCTTCAGCTTATCGCATACAGTTGACGTGGCTTTGATTGGCATCTCAAGGGCGGGGCCAATCGGGGTCGATATTGAAGCCATTCACGCGCGTGCTTTTGCCGAACAGCGGCGTCAAAGAATCGAAGCGATTGCCCTCGACATTGCTGATGGCCGCGCCTTGCCGGAAGATATCGACCGGCGCTTTCTGCAGGCTTGGACGCGTGTTGAAGCCCTCTCGAAAGCCGATGGCCGCGGGGTATTGCACACACTCAGTTCCGCAGCTGGAAAGGTACAGGAGGGTAAGGGCACAACTGTTCGTTTGGTTGAAGTGCGCGACCTCGAGGTTGGCGCAAGGTTTTGTGCCAGCGTTGCGGGACGCGCATTGCCCGACGAACTGGCCGTAAAAACCTACGTTCCAGGTGGAATGCAGCCTTTGTGAGCACTTGATGTAACGCAGGCATGATGGCCGTTGACCTGAGGGCCCGAGGCAGGCAAAAGAGGCGCATCGGAGCGTAGCGCAGTCTGGTAGCGCACTTGCCTGGGGGGCAAGGGGTCGCAGGTTCAAATCCTG
>JANOKW010000363.1:0-2016 GCA_031419475.1 Hyphomicrobium sp.
CAAATCTCGTGAAGGCGTCACGTGATGGCGTCAACAGACCCGACGCGCACGTCTCATGGCGACACAGGATTCCGATTGATGAACGAGGATGCCACAATCAAGGCTGCGACCGCCGGGGCCGCGAGCCTGCCCGACGGTTCCGGCACCGCAGAGCGTGGTGCGACGGAGCGCCGACAGATGGCGGGTTTCACGGCGCTGCCGCTGGGGACGCGCCTCGAATCGTTCGTGATCGATACCGTGATCGGCACCGGCGGTTTCGGCATTACCTATCTCGCCCATCATGAGAGCCTGGGCAGGTCCATCGCCTTGAAGGAGTACTTCCCGCGCGAGTTTGCCTACCGCGAGGGGCTAACAGCCTGTCGGACTTTGCTCAGAAAAAGCTGGGTCCGCCAGCCCCGACAGGCCCCAAGTTGCTGTCTCAACCGTCGCTTTTCGTCGGTTTTTGCCCGTCTGGACGCACCTCTCCCCTGGTCAGCCCGCGCCGGCGCGCACGAGGGTGTGCAGCCGGCGACAGTTGTAGGCCAGCGCCACCAGTTTCCATTCGCCACGCGCTTTATCGATCCCGCGCAACAGGAATTGGCGGAATTTCATCGCGTGCTTGATAATGCCGAAGACCGGCTCCACCGTTTGTTTGCGCCGGCGGTATTTTTCCTTTCCGGCTTCCGTCTCGAGCTTCACCTTCATTGCCTTCATCCACGGCGCTTTGATCTCACGCTGCGGTTTTTCGGGTGGCGTCGGACGTAGATCATGCGTGCGCCGGTGTTTATCGCCGGGTATTGCGACGAGCGCCTCGATTTCCTGTTTCTGCAGATCCGCGACAGCATCGCCATTGGCGTAACCGGTGTCCGCCAATGCGATCGTCGGTTTGCCGATCGTTTCCGGGATCGCCGCCACTGTCGGAACTAACTCGTTTGCATCGCTCGCGCATTGACTGACATTCACGCCGAGGATCAGTTGCGTTCCATCCGCGTCGACGGCCGCCTGTGCATTATAAGACTGGCGGTATTCAGACCGCTTGCTCTTGCGCATGATGCGGCTGTCAGGATCGGTCAGATTGGTCTGCTCCTCCGGCCGCGGCGTTTCGGAGGGAGGCGTCGGCGGGCGCCCGGCGCCGCCTCTATCGTCATGGAATTGCTTGCGTTTTTCGAAGTCCGCCTGCTCCGCCTGCGCGCGCGCCTTGGCCTGCGCCTCGAGACGCAGGCAGGCCGCATCCATTTTCGTCAGAAGTTTTTCACGATGCGCGATTTCCTTGGGCAATTTCTCCGCTTCTTTTTCGAAGGCTGCGTCCGCACTCTCCGCTTTCTTCATCAGCTCGGCGATTTCCAGCTTCAATTGAGCGCGCAGTTCCGTCGCCCGATCGTAACGAACGCTCTTGTGGATATTCGCATTGGCGTCGAGTTTTGTGCCATCGACACTGATCATTCCGACCTTCAGGATCTTCAACTCCTTGGCTAGAGTCAAAACCTGGAGAAACGTCTCCTCGATCGCGGTGAAATTCTCTCGCCTGAACGTGCAGATGGTATCGTGGTCGGGATGCGTATTGACCGCGACGAAACGGACGCAGACGTTGAGATGGGTCGCTTGCTCGATCTTGCGGCTCGCAAAAATACGATTGGCGTAACAATAGATGATCAGCGCGAGCATCATGCGCGGATCATATTGCGCGCTACCGCTGCCGCTGTGATTGACCGCGAATTTTGTCATATCGACACGCTCGACCGCCTCGATTATGAAATGGACGAGGTCGTCGTCCGGCACCCAATCGCGCAGGTCGGGCGGCATCAGGAACGGCTGGCGGCGGTCGGATGGAACGAATCGTGTCATATCAATAGCTTGCACGATTCGCACCGGAAGTCCGACAGGCTGTTAGCGCGAAGGGAGGACGGACCCCAAAATCGGCGTTGCGGTGAAACGTGCGCGATGCAACGTGCGGGGCGATTGCGGCTCTCGGGGCGAGGTGCTACCCGTCGTTTACCGGATTTTGGAGACCATCTCGATGAACAGCAAAGCCGCCCC
>JANOKW010000364.1:0-3380 GCA_031419475.1 Hyphomicrobium sp.
CCGAAAAATCCGGCGATATGGCAAATTCGCTGCAAGCTGCGGCCGTACGTAATATTCTACGCATCGGGACAAAACCGTTGAATAAGGAGATACGTCAAGAGGGCTTCAGAGGCATTTATAATTGCAAATGCCATACAAGCAGCAAGCACATCACCCATCAAGTACATTATCGCACAATTGACGGTGGCGCCAAGTACGAGCATGGCGTCCCTCGTGCCGCGCCGGGACGTCGATAGGAGCGCTGCGCACAAGATGCCGTTGGCCGGCCAGATAGCAGCCGCATTTCCAGCTTCCCGCGTCAGCTCTGTGCCGATGGCGATGGCTGCGCCGTAGGCTATGACTGTCGCAACCACAAAGCGGACATCACTGGGCTGACTTATCATTCGGGCTGCGCGGCCCAGCGCCGAGCGCATTCCATTCAGGACTGCTGCGAAGCGTTGCAACGAGAAGAATGACTGCACGGCGCGCTCTAGCGTGGCGAGTGCTTCGATTCTGTTGGACATGGTGACCTTCCCGCCTTCCAAATATCAGTTTAGTGCAGGCTGTCTGACTTCCCCAGTGCCCGAAAGCAGTGGATCTGCTGGCGAAAGTGGCTGCATCAAACGAACCCCGATCCGGTCTTTTTGAGACCAGACCACAACGCCGGTGAGGTAGCGGGCATTCGACAATTGCACCGCGATAAGAGCTCCGATGGGGTGCTCGTGGCCGACAGTGAGACCCATGCCGCCGACCGAAATATCCTGCAACGTTGCTCGTTCGCGCATGCCGCCAGCGTCGAGCCAAACTGTGCAACCAAGTGCATGCCGTTCGTCACGGCGCTGATCGAGCAAACCGGGCACGTAAACCGTGCCATCGCGGCGCACGCACGGACACTTACCGCTTATCGCGTCCTTAATCAGTTGTTGCGTCGATATCAGCTTATGATTCCGGACAGGGTCGTCGATATGCTCAATGTCGTACAGCTGATGAGTAACAACATTGGCGAGCACGCAGGCCCGCTGCCATAGATCCACGAGTTGGACGAGTTCGCCATGTTCCGGGTTCTGGCCGTTGGACCAGCCCAGGGCTGGCGAGTCCGATAAAGCGCTAGCGAATGCCAAGCGGGCATAATAGTCTTGCAAGACGCTGATTAGTCCTGAATGGACTAACCGCGGTGCTAAGCCGGCAGCGACCGCAGAGAATATAAATGGCTTAGCTGGAATATAAGCCAATGGCCGGCTGACATTTTTCAGCACTACGCCGCGCGCCTTTGCGCTGACAATACTGGAAAATGCCACTGTCAATGTGGCAGAGACATAAAACTCGTCTAGCAACGAGCTGCGTTGTATTTCTTTCCTGATTGTTAATCGCGAGCCATTGGAGCCAAGGGCATTTCCGTCAATATTATGGCGTTGCGACTTAAAATCTAAGAAATCTCTCAACATCGACATCCGATGCACTCCAATTATCAATTGCTCACGGTAGATAAAATTTGTGAATTAATTGCACTATGTCGTTTACATTTCCGGGTATTGGCGGATACTGCGGCTCATCGAGTGCAACGCGGTGGCGGAGTGCCTGAATTAGACTCTCGGCGCACAAGTCAATCCGAAATTCAAACTGCGTGCCCATCCTGCATTGCCGGGACTGCAATGCCGGACGGATCAATCGGGCGGGCAGTGTTTTGTTTCAACTCCGGCGCGGCCATATCTCCTGCCGCCGTTCCCCCCAAACAAAAAGGCCCCGGATGCTCCCCGGGGCCTTCGCAATCTCATGTAACAGGCGCGGCTCGCTTTTACTTGCCCTTCAAAACCTGACCGCGGATCTCGCCGTCCTTGTTGGCATCGGTGTGCACATTCACGTACCACTTGCCCGCCATCAGGTCAGCCGCCTGGGCGTCGGTCAGCGTTGCTGAACCTTCCATTGGACTGGCCGTGCCAGGGATAGCAACAGCGACATCGGCATTCTTGGTGGCGTCGGCCGGACCATGGAAATGAGCGCCCGTTGCAGGACCGCTCAGATCTTTAAAGTTGACCTTCCAAGACAGCTTCTTCGTCGCCGTGTCGTATGTCGCTGTCGCGGCGCCCGACGCTTTGCTGGTATTTGGAGGAACTTCGCTTGCCCCTTTAAGGTCTGCCATAAACGCGGCGCTTTCGGCAGCGGCTGGTGAGACAGGAGAGACAGGAGAGACAAGACCGGCAAGCGTCAGTGCGGCTAAACCGGCGATAAAATAATTTTTACGCATCATCTTCTTCTCCTATTTGATGAGAATCCGGCACTCTTTTTGTGAGAGCAGTCGCGGCCGAACCGTCGCGGACGCTCCTGTTCCGTTGAACGGCTACGGCAATGATTTAAACTCTTCGGCTGACCAAGTGGTTCCAGAAATTGTTCTTCTGGCGACTCGTTTTTTTGTTCAAGCCTTGGTTCTGCTCAACCCAGTGTTCTACTCAAAGTGAGGTCGGTTGTCAGCGGCCGGATGGCTGACTGTTCTACTGTGCGCAATAGGCTCATTCTGAATACAAAAAAGTTGAGCGTGCACCACACACATAAAGGCCCCGGAAATCGCTCCCGGGGCCTTCGCAGTTTCTCGTTTGACCGGTGTCTGACTCATCACGCCGGAGGCGTGTCTACGACGCGACGGGTCCGACACCGTCCGCGCCGCTTAGTAGCGCGCTAACACGGCCAGCATCAACAAGGCCACGATGTTAGTGATCTTGATCGCCGGGTTGACGGCGGGGCCAGCTGTATCCTTGTAAGGGTCGCCAACCGTGTCGCCGGTGACGGACGCCTTGTGGGCTTCCGAACCCTTCATGTGCTTGACGCCGTCTTTATCAACGAAGCCGTCTTCGAAACTCTTCTTGGCGTTGTCCCAAGCGCCGCCGCCGGACGTCATCGAGATGGCAACAAAGATGCCGGTGACGATAACGCCCAAGAGCATTGCGCCTACCGCCGAGAACGCAGCGCCTTTTCCGGCAACCGCGCTGATAGCGAAGAACAGAGCAATGGGCGAGAGCACAGGCAGCAACGAGGGCACAACCATTTCCTTGATGGCGGCCTGCGTCAGCAAATCGACGGCACGGGCATAGTCGGGCTTTTCCGTACCCTTCATGATGCCCGGCTTTGTCTTGAACTGACGGCGAACTTCTTCAACGACAGAACCGGCCGCACGGCCAACAGCCGTCATCGCCATGCCGCCGAACAGGAACGGGATTAATCCGCCAAGCAGAAGTCCAACCACGACGTAAGGGTTAGCCAGCGAGAAATCGACCGTTACGCCTTTGAAGTACTGGAAGCTGGTCGAGCCTGCCTTGTTGGCTTCCGTGATGAAGTGATTGAGATCCGAGCTGTAGGCTGCAAACAGCACGAGAGCGCCGAGACCAGCCGAGCCGATAGCGTAGCCC
>JANOKW010000365.1:0-12421 GCA_031419475.1 Hyphomicrobium sp.
CCTTGAACCCTTGCACCGAGGCGGCCGCGAAACGATCGAGAAACGGCAGCTCTTGAAATAGAAAACTCAGGTTGGCAGCAAAGCGGGGCATGGGGGTCCTTGGGTGGTGGCTGCAGACGAGAGCTTACGCGGCAATCGGCAATCGGCAATCGGAGTAAGTGCACGATTGACCGTGCCGTGTCCAACGGCGGCAGGCGTGACTTCGATGGGCAAGAAACGTAAGCGACGCAGCGCCGCTCCATTCCGGTTGCCGAATGCCGAGTGCCGCCCTCAGTCATACTCGTGTTTCGACGAGCGCATTTTCTTGACGCCGCCGCGCACGGTCTTGGCTTTGATGCGGCGTTCTTTGGAAGCGCGCGAGGGACGCGTCTTGATACGGGGCTTGGGCGCGATCAAAGCCTCAGTGATCAGTTCGGTCAGGCGTTTCTTCGCGTCGGAGCGGTTCATCTCCTGCGTTCGGAACCGGTCAGCCTGAATGATGAGCACGCCGTCGTCCGTCAAGCGGCGGCCTGCGAGCCTGACGAGACGCGCTTTTGCTGGTGCTGGAATTGATGCATTCGCAGCGAGATCGAAGCGCAGCTCAACGGCGGTCGAAACCTTGTTGACGTTTTGCCCGCCGGGACCCGACGAGCGCACGAAACGCTCTTCAAGTTCGTTGTCGCCGATGTCGAGCGTCGCATTGATGCGCATACCAGACGTCACAGTTCCGGTTCTTTGAAGAAGGTGAGCCGGTTGGCGAAGGGATCGATCACTGTCAGTTCCTCGCCGCCCCAGGGCGGAGCCTCAAGCTTTGGCCGCAGCGACGCATAGGGCTTGGACGCCAGTTCCGCAAGCAAGGCGTGCACATCATCGCAGCCGATGCGCATTGACGCGCCAGGGCTGCCGTCGCCGTGATGGCCAGACAAGTGCAACAAGCATTCGCCGCGCGCGACTTGCATATAAGCCGGCAAGCCTTGCTCGAAGCGGTGTTCCCAGTGTAGTTTAAAGCCGAGATAGTCGATATAGAACGCGCGCGCTGCCACTTCATCGAAGATACTTAGAACGGGGATTGGGCTCGCGAATGTCATGTGACAATACTCGTATCTGAACTCATAGACGGCGGCGCCCCCGCCTCAAGTCCTTGATAATTTCCCGCGCCGCGTTCATGCCTGGCACACCCGTGACGCCGCCACCAGGATGGGCGCCCGATCCGCAAAGATAAAGCCCTACGATTGGCATGCGATAATCGGCATATCCAAGCACCGGCCGCGCCGAGAAGAGCTGCCCGAGGTTGAGTTGGCCGTGGAAAATATCGCCATCAATCAAGCCGAAGCGCCGTTCGAGATCGAGGGGCGACAAGAGCTGGCGGCCTACAACCGCCGATTTGAAATTTGGTGCGTGGCGCGTGAGCGTATCGATCACGAGATCACCAAAGTCTTCGCGTTCGTGCGCGTTGGCCCAGCTGCGCCCATCTGGAAGTTGCGGCGCTACGTACTGCACGAAGAGGCTTGCAACATGTTTGCCTTTGGGCGCGAGCGTATCGTCGAGCGTCGATGGGATCAGCATTTCGATAACGGGGGAGCGCGCCCAGCCGAGCGAGCGCGCATCGGTGTAGGCGTCTTCCATGTAGGCTAACGTCGGCGCGATCATGATGCCGGAGGCGTGATGGTCGCCCTGCAACTTGCCGGGGCGCGACGTGAAATCCGGCAGTTCCGAGAGCGCGACGTTCATACGGAAAACACCCGAACCGGATTTCATGCCCGTGAAGCGCGCGCGAATTTCAGGCTTGACGGCCGCTTCGGGCACGAAATCCCTGAACAACAGTTTCGGCGGAATATTCGAAGCCACTGCGCGCGCGCGAATTTCGTCGCCATTGGCAAGGACCACGCCGCAAGCCCGAGCGCCGTCCATCATCAAACGCGCAACCTGCGCATTCGTGCGGATCTCGGCGCCGCGTTCGCGGGCCGATGCCGCCATGGCTTGCGTGATCGCTCCCATGCCGCCGACGGCGTGGCCCCACACACCTGGCTTGCCGTTCACTTCGCCGAAGCAGTGGTGCAGCAGAACATAAGCGGTGCCGGGTGCGGAGGGCGGCACATAAGCGCCGACAATTCCATCATAGGCAAACGCCGCCTTCACGTGATCGTTTTCGAACCAGCGGCCGAGAAAATCTTCGGCGCTCGACGTGAAGAGATCCAGCAAAACGCGCTGCTCTTCGAGGCTTAGTTTGAGGACACGCCGCCCGAGCGCGCCACCGCGGATCAACTCAAGGATCCCGCCGCCAGCGTTGGGCGGCGTTTTGGTGACCAGATCGCGCAGCACATCAGCGGCACGGCTCAGCATGTCGTCATAGGCGGGGAGACGCTCGGCGTCCCGTGCCGAAAACGCGGCGATCGCACGTTGCTTGGCGGATAGGCTGCCATAAGGAATGTGCAGCGACTTGCCCCCCTCGAGCGGCCAGAAATTTCCGGCCGGGCGATGCACAATCTTCAAGCCATGGCGCGCGAGTTCAAGATCCTTGATTACTTTTGGATTGAGGAGGCTGACCGTGTAGGAGGCGACCGAATTGCGAAAGCCGGGTGCGAACTCTTCCGTTTGCGCCGCCCCGCCGACGCTGGCATTTTTCTCCAGTACGACGACCTTCAATCCCGCAACTGCGAGATAAGCGGCGGCCGTTAACCCATTGTGTCCGCCACCCAGAATTGCGACGTCGTACGTCTTGTCAGCCATTTGTAGCCTTTGCACTGTTATCGGCTGGGTTATCGCATGTGCCTTTTAGGGTGAAGGTTTCATGCTGCATTGCGGCATCGAATGTTGAGGGTAACCAATTGTTTTCTTTGAAGAGTACCAAGTTATGCCGCAAGTCTGGCGTTAAGATTGTCTTTAAGAATTGCGCCTAGTTTTTCCGTTGTGGGGCTGAGACCCTGACTATTTGAAGCGGAGCACAGCATGACGGCAGCAACCACCCTGACCTTCCCTGCAACGGCAGCCCTTGCTCCCGTGAACGACGTTGCAGCGAAGCTTATCGGCGTGACCCTAGCTGCATTGCTACCAGCAATCTTCTGGACCGCTACCGCTGCCGGTGTTGGCGCGGTGTTCGGCGTTACCTTCGCTCTCTCTTCTTTGCTCCTAGCTGGTTCGGCCATTGCAGCGTTTTTGGGGGCCGTATGCGGGCCCATCATGCTCAGAGCCTAATTTACTTGGCTACTAGTACTGGGCTCTATTCGGCGGCCACCTGCTTCTTTGGGCTGACAAGCGCCATGTAGTCGCTGAGCAGCGTCTCGCAGATCTGACCCGGCTTGTATTTGTTCACGCCGATCTCAGAGACCGGAGTGATTTCGGCCGCCGTACCCGTGATAAAGCACTCCGTGAAGCTGCTAAGCTCTTCCGGCATGATGGTGCGCTCAATGACGCTGATGCTGCGGGTTTTTGCTAATCCAATCACGGTGCGGCGCGTAATCCCGTCTAGGAAGCAATCGGGGATTGGTGTGTGGATCGCGCCATCCTTAATGAAAAATACGTTGGCTCCCGTGCACTCCGCAACGTGGCCCCGGTAGTCCAGCATCAATGCGTCCGAATAGCCAGCCCGCTCGGCGCGGTGCTTCTCAATCGTACAGATCATGTAAAGGCCGGCCGCCTTGGCGCGGAAGGGGGCGGAGTCGGGTGCCGGCCGGCGGTAAGTGGCCATGGCGATGCGAATGCCTTTGAGGCGCTGGTCCATGGGAAAATAGGAACCCCAGTTCCAGGCCGCCACCGCAAGGTGAATTTTCGCCGATTGCGCCGCGACCCCCATCATTTCACTGCCACGCCAAGCAATCGGGCGGACATAGCAATCGGAAAGATTGTTGGCCCGGATAACGTCCCGGCAAGCCTGATCGATTTCCTCGACCGTAAAAGGGATATCGAAATCCATGATCCGCCCCCCGTCGAGGAGACGTTCGGAATGCTCGCGCAGCTTAAATATCTCTCCGTTATAGGCCCGCTCGCCCTCAAAGACGGCACTGGCATAGTGCAACGCATGCGTCAGAAGATGAACTTGGGCATCGCGCCAAAGGACCAGCCGGCCGTCGAACCAAATAAAGCCATCGCGATCATGATAGGGTACGAGGTCAGCCATGTGAGGTACAGATCCCAGGGAGTTTTGGCGCTTGCATCGGCCCGCGCACCGGTTTTCAGAAAGCTTGGGGGAACCGTTCACGATTACCCTTCAATTCCGTGCCGGGCAAGCCCGTAAGCCAATTTTTGACTTTGGTCGGCTCATCCAAGAATTTGACTTGAAACGCGAAGCAATCAAGGCCAATAAGTCAACATGACTGACATAACGTCCGCTACCGCGTCGGGCCGCCGCCAAGAGGCCCCAGTTGCGTCAAAGTCCAGTGTCTCCAGCGAAGTTCCAGCGGCCGGGGCACCGTTGGATCTTGTCGCCTGCGTTGAGCTTTTCTTTTTCGCTTACCGCGATTTTACCTGCGACCCCGACGTCATCCTCGACCAATATGGCTTCGGCCGGGCTCATCACAGGGTGCTCCATTTCGTGCGGCGCAACCCGGGCCTCAAAGTTGCCGAGCTTCTCGATATCCTGAAAATTACCAAACAATCATTGGCACGCGTCCTAAAGCAGCTCATTGACGAAGGCTTTGTCATCCAGCGTGCGGGCGATGAAGACCGGCGCGAACGCCGCCTATTTGTTTCCGCAAAGGGCGCGCGGCTCACAGACAAGCTGACAGAAATTCAAGTCAAGCGCATAGAAACCGCGTTGCGCAAAGCGGGGCCTGGATCCGAATCTCTGGCGCAAAAATTTCTCTTCGCCATGATCGCCGAAAAAGATCTCCCCCACGTCGAGAGCCTGATCAAAATCGATCGCAATGGCAACCACACCGAATGTGTCATGGTGGGCAAATGAAAAGCCCCGGCCCGCAATCGCGCGCGGAGCCGTTGCCCGACAACGCGCCGCACATTCTCGTTGTCGATGACGACCAAAAAATTCGCGAACTACTTGGCCGGTTCCTTGTTTCCAACGGGTACAGGGTCACGGAAGCAGCTGACGCCGCATCTGCCCGGTCGTTTATGCGCGGGCTAGCATTCGATCTTGTGATGCTGGACGTGATGATGCCGGGCGAATCCGGTTTGAGCCTTGCGCGCGATCTTAAAGTAACTCGGCCCGTACCAATTCTCATGTTGACGGCGCTAGCGGATGCAGAAGACCGGATCAGCGGACTCGAGGCCGGCGTCGACGATTACGTCACCAAGCCTTTTGAGCCGCGCGAACTCTTGCTTCGCTTGCGCAATATACTGCGGCGTGGACAGGCGCCGAACACCCAATGTGACGAGATACGCATGGGACCCTCTATTTTCAGCATAACGCGCGGGGAACTGCGCCGTGACGAAGAGTCGATTAAGCTGACCGAGCGCGAGCGAGATCTGTTGCGCCTCTTTGCGCTGCGCATCGGTGTACCAGTACCGCGTCACGAACTTTCGAGCGACGAGTCAACGGGCAGCGAACGCGCCATTGACGTTCAAATCAATCGCCTCCGGCGAAAGATAGAGGCCGATCCGTCCAATCCGGTATATTTGCAGACGGTGCGAGGCAAGGGCTACATCCTTTACACAGACTGACTTTATTCAAAATGAACGGGCGCCAGCTTCTTGGAGGCCCCAGCTTCTAAGAGGTCAAAGCCGGGAATGGTCGCAGCGCGCGAACCCGATACGCAACCCCCACGCATCGAGCCTTGGTTCGTGCGGCTGCGCCAGCATGCCGTCACACAGAGACTTCTCGCACTCGCGGCCGAGCTTTTGCCCAAAGGCCTTTATGCCCGCGCTTTGCTCATTATCATCACGCCGATCGTGGTGCTCGAGGGCGTCATCGCATTCGCTTTTATGGAGCGGCATTGGCAGGCCGTAACGCGGCGTCTGTCTGAAGCAACCGCACGCGATATCGCAGCTATCGTGGACTTGTACGAGGCACTTCCCAACAAATCGAAGACCGTGGAACTCGTGGGCCTCGCCAAGCAGCGCCTTAATCTCGATCTCCAGTTCTTGCCAACTGGCGATCTGCCGCCTCCCGGACCAAAACCGCTGTTCACACTCCTCGATAGGGCACTTTCGACGGAACTCAGAAAACACGTCAACAAACCTTTCTGGATCGATACGTCGGGCGATGTCCGCCTCGTTGAGATCCGCGTCAAACACGACGATTCTATCTTGAGGATCATGGCAACGCGCAGCCAGACTTACGCGTCAAACTCGCATATTTTCCTGCTGTGGATGGTCGGAACGTCGGTCATTTTGTTGACTGTCGCCATTCTCTTTCTGCGCAACCAGATCAGACCGATTCTGCGCCTGGCAGAAGCGGCCGACGCTTTCGGCAAGGGGCGCGGCATACCGGAAGATTTCCGGCCCCGAGGCGCCCGTGAAGTGCGCCAAGCCGCCGAAGCCTTTCTAGAAATGCGCGACCGCATCAAAACTCACGTCGAACAGCGCACCGTCATGCTGGCCGGCGTTAGCCACGATCTTCGCACTGTATTGACGCGCTTCAAACTCGAACTCGCTCTTCTGGGAGATTCAAGCGATACGCGCGCGCTCGGCGCGGACGTCAATGAAATGCAACACATGCTTGAGGACTATTTGGCATTTGCCAAAGGCGATGGCGGCGAGGAAGCCAAGCCAACAAACCTCAAAGAGCTGCTGTTAGAGATTCACGCGGACGCGCAGATCTATGGCCGCTCGGTCGAACTCAAGATGCGCAAAAAGCGTCAGGACCTCGTGTTGCCGCTCAAACGGCAAGCTTTGAAACGCGCCATTACCAATCTTGTCTCAAACGCCGCGCGCTACGGCGACCATGTCGTCATCCGCGCGGCAACCGAAGGCCAGTGGGTGCGCATCGAAGTCGATGACAATGGCCCGGGTATCCCGGCGTCTGAACGCGAAAACGTGTTCCGGCCGTTCTACCGGATCGACCACTCTCGCAACGTCGATGATGGCAATTCCGGTCTCGGCCTCGCCATTGCCCGCGACATCGCCAAGAGCCACGGCGGCGAGATCGCGCTTGGCGAGAGCTCCATGGGCGGGCTTCGGGCCATTATCTCGCTACCTATTTGAGGCGGGTGGTTACAGATTAAGTCTCCACCAGTCTGCCGGCGCACCGGATCACAGCCTCTCCAGCCGTCATGGTGCGCGCACCCGACGCTCTTCAGCCGCCCACTTAAGCTCAAGGCGCAAGCCAAGCGATAGGGAATAAGCCAGGGCCGCGAGCGTTGCCCTTCCCGCCTATCCAGTCCGGGTTAGGATCCAAGCTCGCGGCTACGCTTTTTTGCTGCAGTGATAGCTTCGATCATCAAGTCTTTAAGCCCGCTTTGTTCACGCATCAGCACGCCGAGTGCGGCTGCCGTCGTGCCGCCTGGCGACGTAACGTTTTGGCGCAGCGTTCCTGCGTCAAGAGGCGACGCGTCCATCAAAGCACCCGATCCAGCGACCGTGGCCCGCGCGAGCTTCATCGCTACTTCGGCGTCGAGCCCGGCAGCGCGCCCGGCTTCCGCTAGGCATTCCGTCAAAAGAAAAACGTAAGCGGGCCCTGAACCAGAAACTGCAGTCACAGCATCGATGAGCGCTTCATCCTCAACCCACACGACATCGCCAACCGCGCGCAGCAGAGCCTCGCAATCCGCTTTTTGAGATGATGTCATATGCGCATTGCCAACCGCTGCCGTGATGCCGCGTCCAATGGCAGCGGGCGTATTGGGCATGGCGCGAACTACCGCGGCACCAGCGGCCAAGAGCTTTTCAAAGCTCGCCATTGATTTGCCAGCTGCAATCGAAACAACAAGGGTCTTTGGCCCAGCGAGCATGGCGAGCTGCGGGAAAACCTGATCCATAACTTGCGGCTTGACCGCCGCAACGATCACTGACGGCGCGGACGCAAGCGCTGTGAACTGAGCTTCAACGCGCAATCCGTGGCGTTTGACGAGATCAGCTGCGTCGCTCGACAGCGAGGGTTCTTGTATGAAAACGGATTTCGGATCGAGACCGCGCGCGAGCCACCCCGAAAGCAACGCCGCGCCCATCTTGCCGGCGCCTGCCAGCAGCACCGGCCCGTCGAACGATAAACTCATGACATTAGAACCGCGATAGATCCAAAGAGACTAAGCCCGGCCTTCAGTCTCGAACATTGTCGAAACCAGTGCCTCACGGCTTTCCTTACCTGCCCAGACGACAAACTGGAAGGCCTGGTAGTAACGTTCGCAGCCTTCGAGCGCCGAGCGGAGCAAGGCCTCGCATTGGCGGGTCGTGGCCACCGTACCGTTCAAGAGAAGCGCATGGCGGAACATCACCAAACCTTCCTGGGTCCACAAATCGAAGTGTCCGAGCCACAGCTGTTCGTTGATTTGCGCGACCAGCCGGTACATTTCGGATAAACGGTTCTCGGGCACTTTGAAGTCAAACGCGCAGGCCAGATGCAGGGCTTCGAGATCTTCACGCCAATTGAGAGACACATGATAATCGGTCCAGGTGCCGGACACGACCAATGTCAGTTCGTCATCGCTCGCGCGGTCTGCTGCCCAATCATGGGCGGTCGCAAGCTGTTCGAAAAGATCGATCGGATTGATGACGCGCTCGTAGTTGCGTTCGGCCGTTGCCATTCAAAATTATCCTTTTCATGCGCCCGGACGAAAGTGCGATGCCCGCGCGTTCGACGCGAAACGATCCGTGCCTTCAACCGTGAGCCGCACGAAAACAGACGGCCTTCCGAGTCGCAAGGCGACGCAAGCCTTGTCCACGGTCAAAGTGGCAAAGCACGGGCAAAGCGAACTTTTCCGCCCTTAAATGCCGGAAGGTGTTGAGAACTTAACCGTGACTGTGGATGGTGCGCGCCTGCACTCGACGTGACTACAATGGAGTGGGCGCCTTTTAGCGACTCTCACGAGCGCGCCCACTCACCGGAACTTTGACTAGACCATCCCGAGCTTTGCTTCGAGCACCTTGATCCGCGCTTCGAGCCGCTCGTTCTCGAGACGCGCTTTCTCGGCCATGGCTTTCACGACTTCGAACTCTTCGCGTTTGACCACGTCCATGCCCTGCATGAAGCGCTCGGCTTGGCTCTTCATCACGCTCTCAACTTCTTTCTTCATGCCGTCAGCGGCGCCAGCGGCATCCGTCATCAATTTTGCGAAGTCGTCGAAAATACGATTTGTGGTCTGGGTCATGAGCCTGCCGCCTGCTGGATTGCATTCAATACCGGCAAATATGGCCCTTCGTGGTCCCGTCATCAAGGCACCATATCGCCGGTCATGCTGGACGCTCACTTGACAGTGGGGTTCTCTTCCCGAAAAACCGCTTGCCGTACCCTGGTTGCTCGACGCTGAGCTGCTAGACGGGTCGCCAGTCGACGCACGAGGACCAATGACCAGCTTTTTTGCAGCTCTTACCTATCCAGACATCGGAACCGTCGCGTTTTCCATCGGCCCATTCCAAGTGAGGTGGTACGGCTTAGCCTATATGGCCGGTCTGATACTTGGCTGGCTCTATATCAAGCACCTACTCAAAGACATCCGGCTGTGGCGTGCTGGCACAGCACCCTTAACCGACCTCTTGACCGACGATCTGCTGCTCTGGATCACTCTTGCGATAATCCTCGGAGGGCGCCTGGGACAGGTTTTGCTCTACGATCCGGGATATTATTTCAACCACCCCGCCGAAATCCTGCAAGTCTGGAAAGGCGGCATGTCGTTTCACGGTGCGCTGATCGGGTCGGGCGTCGCCATTCTCCTTTTTGCGCATCACTTCAAAGTGTCCGCGAGATCGGTCATGGACCTTTGCTGCGCTGCCGTGCCGTTTGGGCTGTTCTTTGGGCGCGCCGCGAACTTCATCAACTCAGAACATTGGGGCCGCGAAACAGATTCAGCCATCGGCATGGTCTTTCCAAACGGCGGACCATTGCCGCGCCACCCGAGCCAGCTTTATGAAGCCGTGCTCGAAGGCTTAGTAATGTTCGTCATCCTGCGCATCATCACCCACTCGTTGCTCGGCCTCAAACGCCCAGGGCTCGTGACTGGCGTGTTCCTCGTCTGGTATGCCATCGCGCGAACGATCTGCGAATTTTTCCGCGAACCGGAGGCCGCGCACGCTCTGAACCTTGGGCCCTTCACGGCTGGCCAAATGTTTTCGATCCCCATGCTGCTCGTCGGGCTTTGGTTTATCGCCACAGCCAACCGCGAAAGCAAACCGCAAAAGGCTGAAGCGTGACGTACGATCCCGAGCTTCGGCGCAGCACACTTTTGGCCATCAAACTCAAGGACGAAATACGGCACAAAGGGCCAATAACAGTCGCCGAATACATGTCACGCTGCTTGTGGGACGAGGCGCACGGCTACTATGCTACGCGCCGTGTCATTGGCCGTGATGGCGATTTCATCACGGCCGCCGAAATCAGCCAGACCTTCGGCGAGATCATCGGGCTGTGGGCGGGTGTTGTCTGGCAGCAGGTGCTCGGCGCACCCAAGGCCTTTCAATTGGTCGAGTATGGCCCAGGACGCGGCACCATGATGCGGGACGCACTGCGTGCGGCGCGCGTCATTCCAGGGCTTTGCGAAGCGGCTTCCGTGCATCTTTTGGAGATGAGCCCGGAACTCATCGCTTCCCAGCGCGAAGCCTTAAGCGACGCTACGGTTCCGATCCAATGGGGGCACAACCTGGTCGGTTTTACAACACCTGCCATCATCCTTGCGAACGAGTTTCTCGATGCTTGGCCTGTCGAACAGTGGATCAAAACGGAGAGCGGCTGGCGCCAGCGCGGCATTGGTCTCGATCTCAAAGGCGAACTTTGCTTTTCCAGCATGGATCAAATACCCGCCAATAACGGCTTCGACGCGCGCTTTCCAAACGCACCCTATGGCGCCGTTATTGAAAATCAGCGGCTGGAACGGTTGGCCGAAGCCTTTCAAACACTGGCACGAACCGGCCCGGTTACGGCGCTCATCATCGACTACGGCTATGCGACGGCGGCCGCTGGCGATACTTTGCAGGCGGTGCGCGAACACAAATATGAGTCGCCGCTGACGTCGCCCGGCGAGGCCGATCTCTCGGCGCACGTCAGCTTTTATGAACTCGCGAGCGTCTTGCATTCTTGCGGCCTTTCAATCGACGGTCCCGTGACGCAAGCGGAGTTCCTCGGCTCACTCGGCATCCTTGAGAGAGCATCGCGGCTGATGCACGCCAATCCGGCGCGCGCTGGCGAAATCGAAACGGGTCTTGCCCGCCTCCTCGCACCTAACGGCATGGGAACGCGATTTAAGGCCATCGGCGTGCGTTCACCGCAATTGCCGCCGCTGCCGGGATTTGGCTCAGCGAGGAGCGAGTAGAAGGGTTGCAGGTTAAACAATGTCATGTAACTGCCTTGTCGCAATTGACGACCCGCTATTCGCTCATCAATGGCCCCGGATCATGCTGTCACCGATCGAAGCTGAGAACCTGAAGCAACTTCCCGGCATCCGGCACGGGTTTTTCACACGCGAGGGCGGCGTCTCGACTGGCATCTATGCCGGGCTCAATTGCGGCCTCGGGTCCAAAGACGAGCCCGCCCTCGTGATGGAAAACCGGCGCCGCGTCGCCGGGCACCTCGGCGCAGACCACGGCGGCGTCGTCACGCTCTATCAAGTGCACGAAGCGACGGCACTAACCGTAACCGGCATCGTGCCGCGCGACGGCTTGCCAAAAGCCGACGCCGTGGTCACGGCAACTCCAAAACTGGCGATTGGCGTGCTGACGGCCGATTGCACGCCTGTGCTCTTTGCGGATGTCACGGCGCGCGTTGTAGGTGCCGCACATGCTGGATGGCGCGGAGCCGTCGCCGGTATCCTTGAGAGCACAATTGCCGAAATGGAACGCCTTGGCGCGCGCCGGGGGCAGATCCGGGCCGCCGTTGGTCCAACCATTAGCCAGGACGCCTATGAAGTGGGGCCGGAATTCGAGGCCGAGGTCGTCGCGCTCAGCCCCGCGTATGCCCGCTACTTCCGCGTTTCACGTTCCGGAGGCAGAGCGCACTTCGATTTACCGGGCTTTGTCGCGGGAAGGTTAACTGCCGCAGGCGTGGGCTCGATCGAGTTGGCTGCCCCCTGCACCAGGGCAAACGAATCGAAATTTTTCAGCTACCGGCGCTCCCAAGCGCTCCAAGAGGCCGATTACGGCCGCCAAATCTCCGCCATTGTCGTGGCTTAACTGCACAATCCACAACGATTTATCCGATTTGGCCCTAATGTGGGGACCTGAACACGATTACTGACGTTCCCCATCTGGACGGGCACGCTCCGGCTGATTTACAGGTGCAGGCGTGGGTACCGGTAGTTTATGTATCAGGAGTTCAAGGCCGCAGAGTTTGTACGTCGGTCGCCGGAAAAGTTCGGGTAGACAAACGGGGGATGTCGCCGTGACGACGTTAAACTCTGCTGACGTG
>JANOKW010000366.1:0-6151 GCA_031419475.1 Hyphomicrobium sp.
TGCTAGTTTATGCAAGTGCGTTCGGGACATCCTCTTGAGGTCACGCGCTGGGAGCCGGCTACGCGATGCGCTTGAAGTCAGAAATCTGGGTCAAGGCTTATATTCGCCGGTGCGCGGTGGCGGGCGCGGCGGCCGTGGTCGTCAAGCACGGCGATGACGACGCCGGTGCGATCTACATCAGAATTTCACGTCTCGATGGGCACGCGGCCCTCTTTGGTCCCGCGCCCGCCGGATTAAGCGGGGCCGACTTCGATAGGCGCTGGGTTTCTCTGCTTGGTGAAAACTTCGTGACTGAAGCCGAAGTGCAAAGTTACCTCGATCGCGAAGCACGCTTCGATAGCGATCTTTGGATCGTAGAGGTCGAAGACCGGCAGGGCCGCCACTTTCTTGGCGACGATCTCTTGAGTGGCGACAGGCTTGGCGGTGGTAGACTTGGCGGCGATAGACTTGACGGCGGTAGACTTGACGACGATTGACTGGCCGATTAACCGGCCTTTAAGACGTTTACCCCTCAATTCGACATTAGCGCTGATTCTGGCGGCCGCAGCGCCGTGCCTCTGCTCGAGAGTGGATCTCGATAGAGGCGCCAAGACGGCTGAACAGGGACGCCGATCACGGCCATGAGCCACAGAATGGGGGCCGCACTTGGCGACCGTATTCGAATTCAGGACCAGCACGCCGGCGCGCCGATCCGCGTCAAACTCCAGTGGGTCGTCAGGCTCAACAGCCGAGATCGTTTTCTTTCCGGGCGTGCGTTACGAGCGATGGGAAGAAGCGTCGCAAGAGGACAAGCCGAAGCGCAAACCGAAGAAACGCGATAAGCTCGAGCTCAGAGATTGATCTTTTTTTTAGTTGTGGCCGAGCGACGCGATGACCCAGTAATCTCGTCGCGAATTCTGCGTCCCCGGCCGAACGAACGCCGCAATGCAGTTGAGTGAAGAGCCGGGGCCTTCACCCTAGGGTCTGTCCGGTTTTGATTGAATCACGGACAGACCCTAGCACTTTGTCTTGTCGTGCTTCTTTTCGGAAAACCGGTTCCCACTTTTTCCGGAAGCACTCTAATGAAGCAGCTGAAGATCCCGGCTCTGCGCAATCGCCCTGAGGGCGCTCGCTTGGCCGGGAACGCAACGGGCTCCGGCTGCGAGACCACCCTAGCGGAGCGGCTATACCACACACAGGAACGCAGAAAGCTCAATACGATTTTGGCCCGCATGAGGCTTGCGCCAGCCCTTCTTCGCTCTCCGCGCGATACGCCATGCCACGATCAGGAGCGCGCACCACAATCAATCCTTCGCGCGCAGCAACTGTCAACGGCGCTTGGCCGGCATTGATGATGCCCTTGGCTTCGGGCGTAAGTCCCATGAAGCGATCATCGGCTGGAACGATGGTGAGGGCGATCGCCGTCGCACGTCCCGGTGACGCGGCGGCGAAATAAGCACTCGATCCATCGGGATTGAAAATACCAAGTGTCCAACCGTGATCGGGAAGTTTGGCGTTGACCGCGACTGGGCCGCTTGCAGTGTCGAAGTGGCATATGGCGTAGCGCGCGTCCGGCGACAAAAACGGCAAAGGCTGGTGGGAGGGTGCAATGGGCGGCAGAATCGCCATTTTGTTGACAGGGAGTGTGGGCTTCAACAGTGTGTATGCAGAATTGGCCGTATCATTCATGCCGATGAGAGTGGCTGCAATATGCACAACTCCGGCCGCCACTGGGATCGCAGCGACGAAGCGCCAATTCAACAGTTTGTTTTCCGCGCGTTGCCTCATGAGCAGTTTTCCCTGCGGATGCCCGGCAACAGTTTGTGGCGTTCGGCGCGCTCTTCTTGCGACAACCCGGTTGCGGGATCGAGAACTGTAAACACAAGTGCCAGCCGTCCCGCGCCGCCTGTCGGCAGCCAGTTGCCGGGGCGTGCGTCGCGCCCGAGCGTGATGATATAAGAGCCGTCGGGGTTCGCCGCGATCGTGTCGCTGGTGAAAGCGTAGCGCGCGGCATCGTTGGCAATCAACTTGCCGCGTGTGTCAAAGACAGCAAGGCTCCACCACATGCCCGCCGTGTAGGGCCCCTCGATCAGATAGTCACATGACGAATGGAGATAGGCGCCGAGCGAGTCTGAGTTGGCTTGGAAAACGCCTGCAGCATCTGACGCCAATTGAAGTGCACCGTTCTTGGCTAAGCGCGCGCGCGTGTAGGGATCGGCATCCGATTGACCCGCATGGCGCCAATGGACCCAAGGCCCAAAACTGTCGGTTGAAATCATCGAGCCGGTGTTGATCATCATGCGGCTTGAGTAGATTCCAGACGCCAGCACCATGATGGCCGTGAGCCCAAGCGCGATGATCCGCGTGACGGTTGCGGTAAGGCTGCGCAACGCGCTTTTGAGCGGGCTGATTGTCGACTCTACGGTTTCGCTAGTTGCCACGGCGCGCGGGCTCCTGCGCTTTTTGCGGCGCGGCGGTCGCGTCAATGGGCTTCGGCTTCACGGGTGCCGCAGGTTGCTGCGTGGAATTTGCTTCGAGCGATCTCTGGACAAAATTGGGGCCAAAATTGGGGGCAGCGCCGTTTGCTGCCCGCTTACCGGATTTCGGATCGGGCCTCGTTTCGGTCTTGGTATCAGGTTTTGTTTCGGGCTTGGCCTCGGGTTGCGGCTGAGGCGGCGCGGACGGCGGCACGGCGGTTGGCGCTTGAGCGCCGCCAGATAGGGGTTGGGGCGGCGGCGAGCCGGGTGCCGTGTTGGGTGCGCCGGGAGTGAGCGCTGTAGGTTGCACAACAGGCGCGGGTTCGGCGATGCCACCAGCCTTACGCAGGGATTGTGCGAGTTTGGTCAAGGCAAAACGCGTGCGCTCTGAGAGAATGCTCGCCGCGCGTTTTGTGCCGTCGGGCGAGGTCTGATCTTGTTGCGAAACAACGCCAGCGGCGATCTCAGCTTTTTTCTCGTCCGCCAAGCGTTGCTGTTCGGCGATGAGGGCTGGATGAGGTTCGAGCCCTGGAATGGTTGGAATGTTCATGTCGGCGTGCGCGATCTTCATGAACGCATTCCAGATGGGTGCCGCGAACTGCCCGCCTGTCACGCCGCGCTCGCCACCCGACATGGCGCGGTTGTCGTCGTTGCCGAGCCATACGCCCGCCACATATTTTCCGGTGAAACCGACGAACCACGCGTCCTTGGGGCCGGTCGACGTTCCGGTTTTGCCGGCGGCGTGCGTGAAGTCGAGTGCGGCGCGCGTGCCCGTGCCTTCAAGCACGACTTTTTGCATCATGAAGTTCATTTGCTCGGCGACTTTGGGCTTCACGACTTGGGGCGCTGGCGGTTCGTCGCGTTCGCGCGAATAGAGGAGCTCGCCTTTTGACGTGGTGATGTCGAGAATGCCGTAGGGCTTGGCGAGCTTGCCACCGTTCGCATAAGTGGCAACGCCGCCGACGTGCTCGATGACGGTGATGCCGCCGTCGCCAAGCGCCATGGAGCAGGATTTCTTGACGCCTGATATGCCGACGCGCTTGGTCATATCGATGACCTTCTCGCGCCCGACATCGAAAGAAAGTTCAGCAGCGACAGTGTTGAAAGATTTTGCAAGGCCGAGCCACAGCGGCATGCTCTGGCCGGTGCCATGCCCGCCGCCGTAGTTCTGTGGCGACCAGCCTCTTGGACCGCATGAGCGCGAGCTGTCGCGCACTTTTGTTTCCGGGTTGTAGCCGTTCTCAAGTGCTGCTGCGTAAACGTAGACTTTGAAGGATGAGCCCGGCTGACGCTTGGCTTTGGTTGCGCGGTTGAATTGGTTTTCGCCATAGTCCTGTCCGCCGACGATGGCGCGAACGGCGCCGTCGAGTTCCGTGACGACCATTGCGCCGGCGCCGATATTCATGGGCTTGCCTTCAGTGGCAATCGCCGCACGGAGTGTTTCGTCGGCCTGGCGCTGAAGCTTCATGTTGACGGTGGTGCGGGCGGTGAGGACGTATTGCCCTTTGCCTTCGGCCAACCGCTGAACTTCTTCGAACGCCCAATCGAGAAACCACTCTGGTGATGTCGAGTTCGAATGGTCGATGGTTTTCGCCGGGTTCATGCGGGCGGCGTGAACCTGCCCTGCCGTGTAGAACCCGGCTTCGACGAGATTGTCGAGAACTTCGCTGGTGCGCGCGCGCGACGAGGCGAGATTGACGTGGGGGGCGAATTTGGCGGGTGCCTTGAAGAGGCCGGCCATCAAAGCGGATTCGGCCATGTTAACTTCGCGCACCGTCTTGCCGAAGTAATATTGTGCTGCGGCTTCGACGCCGAAAGCGCCGCCACCCATGTAGGCGCGGTCGAAATAGAGTTTCAGGATTTCGCGCTTGGTGTAGCGGCTTTCGAGCAGGAAGGAGAGGAACAGTTCCTTGACCTTGCGCTCGATCGAACGTTCGGACGAGAGGAACAGATTCTTGGCGAGCTGCTGGGTTAGCGTCGAACCGCCCTGTACGACATCGTTGGCTTGGATGTTGGTCATGAGCGCGCGGGCGGTGCCGTAGAAGTCGACGCCGATGTGTTCGAAGAAGCGGCGGTCTTCGGTGGCGAGCGTCGCCTTGATGAGTGCGTCTGGAATATCGTCGAGCGGCACTGCGTCGTTGTGCAGGATGCCGCGCTTGCCAAGCTCGTTGCCGTCGGCGTCCAAAAGTTTGACGGCGAACTTGCCTGTCGAGAATTTGCTTTCGTCGAATTCGAGGAGTGCGGGGAGTGCGGCTGCGTAGAGGATTATGAAGCCGCCGGTTGCGAGAGACACGGTTTCCGACAGCAACTCGTTGAGCAAGCGGCGCCAGCCGGTCAGCTGGAAGCGAACGAACCAGCTGGAGCCGGCATTCCACACGTCTTTGAGCCACGACCACGCGTCGGTAAGCCCGGAGTTGATTTTGGAATCAAGTCCGAGGCGCCAGTTGAAGCGCCGGTCGCGTGCGCCCAGTTCTTGAAACCAGTCGTTCAATCGGTCGTGCCTTGTTTTGGGCCACAGCCAGGTTCAATGCCTGCCGGCGGCCAATGCCGGGGTTCGAGGTTCAGCCTCGCGTCCGGGTAGAAAACGGATAGAAAGAGTGCGTTACGATTCCCACGTTTTCTATCCTAAGGCGACCAAATTGTGATTATTTGGCGGTTGGCAGGAGTGGGCAAGCGGAGAACGCCCGATTGAGCAAAAAAGACAAGCCGTTTTGGCAGACAAAAACGCTGGAAGAAATGTCGCCGCAGGAGTGGGAATCACTTTGTGACGGTTGCGCGCGCTGCTGCCTCGTTAAACTCGAAGATGAAGATACAAGCGAGATCCATCTGACGCGGCTGTCGTGCAAGCTGCTGCATGTCAAAACGTGCCGTTGCACCAAATACGAGAACCGATTCAGCCTGATGCCGGATTGCATTGAGATCACGGTTGAAAAGGTGCGCGAACTCAAGTGGCTGCCGCAAACTTGCGGATATCGGGTGATTGCGGAAGGGCGGGACCTTGCATGGTGGCATCCGCTTATTTCGGGAACGCGCGATACCGTGCATGAGGCCGGCATATCGGTGTCGGGCTTTGCCATGAGCGAAGCGCGCGTCAAGGAAGAGAACTACGGCCGCTACATCATCGATGACTTCAAGCCGGAGTGAGGGGCAGTAGGCGGTAGGGTTAAGGGGTGGGGTAAAAAGAATTTTTTCCCCGGGGGTGCGGGCGGGGTTATCATGGGAGGTTTGCCAATATAGTTAAGATAATGTCAGGTAATGGTTAAATATAATTCAAAAATTTTGAGCAAAGGCTGTTGACAGCGCACCGCTCCTCATGTATAGTTTTCGTATAGTGAGAGATGTGACTGGAAGTCATCTCCACTCTATCGCCGAGTCATCGCGCGCAAATGGCCGATGATCTTAGGGTTCCTGCAAATCAGTGAACCCTGCTGAATTAAAGAACCCAGCAAAATCAAAGAAACGATGAGGCAGCATGATTTCTAAAGGGGCCATGGCTATGTCAGCGGCCCTAAAGGCGCGTCTGCAGCGCCTTTATCTCGATGGGGCCAACTCCTACGCCGCCCTCGTCGCCGAGAGCGGGCTCAGCCGATTCGCATTCCAAAGCCTCGTGAAGGTTGAGAACTGGGGAGAGCGGCCGCGGGCGGCGAAGGTCCTCAAGGCGAAGGCAAGGCCCGAGGGGGCAGCGGCTAGCAACG
>JANOKW010000367.1:0-2534 GCA_031419475.1 Hyphomicrobium sp.
GCAACTTGATCCAGTCTTCCATGACGCGAGACCCCCAGGACTTGGTGCAACAAACAACGTTCGATCAGGTGCTGCTGAACACCCGTAGTACATTAGCTCAATGGTCAGCCATCTGCGAGTCACTAGCGTAGCACCGGTATCCGGGCTCTAATATTTACGCTTTCGGAGACGTTTCGAGCCCGGAGCCGAACTTCGCGATTTCGGCTGTAACGAACGCCGCGAGACCGCTAGAGGCAGGTAAGGAATCCATTAAATCAATCGTCTAAGTTGACCCCTGGAGCGCCCTCGTGCAGCCTCACCCGGCTGGAAAATGCCAGAGATGCAATCACCCAGGCCAGAGGTTCGAATCGAGATGAAGAGATTAGATCTGATTGCGATAGCCGGGTGCTTCTCGTTGCTGGCTGCGCCCGCAGTTCACGCACAGACGCCGATTGTCGATGATGCGCGTCTGCTGGCAGCAGGCAAAGGTGCCGATGACTGGATCAGTTATGGCAACGGTTACGGCAATCAGAGTTTTTCGCCGCTGGATTCAATCAATACCAAGACTATTGGCAAGTTGACGCCGCGTTGGATCTATCAGCATGGCGGCAAGGGATCGTTCCAGGCGCGGCCGCTGGTTGCCAATGGCAACATGTATGTGACGTTGCCAGACAACGATGTCGTTGCGCTCGCAGCCGACACCGGAAAATTGCTTTGGCGTTACAAGCACACTTCAAGGCCTGAACATGGGAGCGGTGGAACCGGCGGACCTGCCAACCGTGGTGCTGCGCTTGGCTATGGTTATGTCTATGAGGCAACGAACGACGGCCGGTTGATCGCACTCGATCAAACAACGGGTAAGATATCCTGGGAGGCACTGGTGGCCCAGCCGGTGCCGGAAGATCTCACCGGACTCAATGACGCCGAGCAGAAGACAATGGCCGCCAACGTCGACAAGCTGCCCGTAAAAATGGCGCCGCTTGTGTACAATGGCATGGTGATTGTCGGCGTCACATCTGCCGGCTACGGAATTTACTACAATATCTTCGGCGGCGTTCGCGAGGGCAAGGCGCCGCCAAGCACAACACATCTGGGAAAGCGCGGCTTCGTCGCCGCCTACGACGCCAAGACGGGCAAGGAATTATGGCGTTGGCACAGCACGCGCGGCGAAGACTGGAGCGGCGATGTAACGGCGGTGACCAAGGACGGCGAAAAGTTGCCGCGCAACATCGAGGAGGAAAAATTAGCGCTTGCCAAGCACAAGGATACCTGGCGCATTGGTGGCACGTCGATATGGAGTACGCCGTCGCTTGATCCGGAACTTGGGCTAATCTACGTCGGAACCGGCAACGCCTCGCCCAACGATGTTCCGGACCTCAGACCCGGCGACAACCTTTTTGCCAATTCCCTGGTTGCTGTCGATGTGAGGACAGGATCGACAAAGTGGCACTACCAGCAGGTGCCACGAGACCTTTGGGGCTATGATGTCGCCAGCACCTCCGTGCTGTTTGACGTGAATCACGAAGGCGCTTCCATACCGGCAGTAGGGGTCGCCGGAAAGACCGGCTGGTTCTATGTGCACGATCGCCGTGACGGCCGCCTGCTGTATCGCTCAGAGCCTTTTGTACCGCAATCAAACATGTTCAAGCCGCCGACGCCAGAGGGGGTTATAGCGGCACCCGGCTCGTGGGGCGGGGCATCATGGTCGCCGGTGTCATACGATCCCAACGTCGGCCTTGTGTTCATTGCCGGCATTCACAAGCCAACCAAGTATCGCACCGAGGTCGGCGAGGGTCCCGACGGTCCGGTGACGTTCATTCTGACGGAGACGGCCAAGGGCGAATCGATTTGGGGAACGTTATCGGCCATCGATACGCGCGCTAGCGGTAAGTTGCGCTGGCAAATCAAAACGGATCAACCCTTGATTGGAGGCATTTTGGCCACTGCCGGCGGGCTTGTATTCATGGGCGAAAGCGACGGGCATTTCACCGCCTTCGATGCCAAAGACGGTAACCGCTTGTGGAAGTTCAACACCGGCGCTGGTATTAACGCACCACCGGTGAGCTATCGTGTTGGAGATACGCAGTTCATAGCCGTTGCGGCTGGCGGTCACGGCCTCCTTGACACTCCGACTGGCGGTGCGCTCATCGCTTTCTCGTTGCACGATTGACCGCCCGGCCATCTGGGCCGCCCGAACCGCTCAAGCAGATCGCGCCAAGGCGAGCCCGAACGCAGGACCCGGAAGATACCGTTCAGAACCCGCCGGTCATCGACGCGGGGCACGCTGCGCGACGTGTTCGCCAGCAAAGGCTTGATCACACGCTACTCGAAATCGGTGAGGTCGCCCATGGTCCAGTCTCCTTTTGGGTTGCACCGTTCTTGTCGCGGACGTAACCGCGACCGGTGCACCTGACCTAAAGCTGTCTTCGGAAGGTAATACCAACCTTCCTTGAGGCTGACTCTTGTGGCGCCGGGGGTTCCCTCGGGAGTCATCCTGTGATTCCGTCTCGGATCGGGCAACTGATTCGGGCGGAGAACAGGATGGCAGCGGCGGT
>JANOKW010000368.1:0-27577 GCA_031419475.1 Hyphomicrobium sp.
ATCTCGACCACCGAAACGCCGATCCCAAACCGTTCGTCTGGACCAAGCCGGCGGCGACCATCCTCGAAAAAGAAGCCCGCGCCAAAGCCAAGCTCGATCAGGTCAAAAGTGGGTACCAAGTGTTAGACTCAGAACACTAGTAAGGCCTGGGATCTGGGGCAATTTGTTGGCCAGGGGCGTTGCGTCTTGCCGTTTCAGGACGTATCAACAAATCTCAAAAGACGAGGTTTTTCAAATGCAATCGCTTCTCTACCACGGGACAACCATTGCCGTGGCCACCGTTTTTGCCGTGCTCCTAATTGGCCTTTTCACAATGATGAAGGGCACGAGTCCGAATTTGAGCCAAAAACTGATGCGCTGGCGCGTTGGTCTTCAGTTCTGCGCAATTCTTTTGATTATGGCTTATGTGTTCGTAACGCGCTGAGCTTGAATTCGGCCAGAATTATCGAGAAAGTTTGCCACCGATGGTCGTACTCAATCGCATCTACACCAAAACAGGAGATACGGGCACAACGGCGCTGGGCTCCGGCGAACGCGTGTCCAAGACTTCGGTTCGAATCGCGGCGTATGGAACTGTCGATGAGACCAACGCCACCATTGGTATGGCCCGGTTTTGCTTGAACGGCAGCAACTCGCTCGTAGACGCCATGCTGGCGCGCATTCAAAACGACCTATTCGACCTCGGTGCCGATCTTTGCGTGCCTGATCGCGGGGAGAAATTGCCCTATGAGCCGTTGCGCATGGCGGAAGCACAAGTTAAACGCTTGGAAAATGAAATCGATCAAATGAACGCCGAGCTTACCCCGCTCAAGTCGTTCGTATTGCCGGGCGGCACGCCCGCCGCCGCAGCTCTCCACGTCAGCCGCACTGTTTCGCGCCGCGCCGAGCGTCTGATGGTCGAGCTCGCGAGCCTTCCCAATGAGCCGGTAAGTTCGGCGACCCTCAAATACATCAACCGTCTCTCGGATTTTTTGTTCGTTGCGGGGCGCTACGTCAATGATCGCGGCAAGGCCGATGTGTTGTGGGTGCCGGGCCTAAACCGGTAAGACGGCCAACTGTGCAGCTAATTAATGATCGCTCTTGAGTAAGGATAGAGGACACCGTGTTCGTTCCCCTCGGCGACGACAATCCACTCAAATCCATTCGCTTCCAGTATGTCACGCTAGGGCTGATCATTGCCAACGTGCTTGTATTTCTGTTTGAGACGGCCGGCGCACCGGCGGCCGCGTTTGTCTCCAGTTTCGCTATCGTTCCCCAGGAGCTTTTCCAAGTCTATCTGCTTGGCGGGCCTGCACCGATTTCAGGAGACGCTATCGCGATCCCCGAACGCGTGACGCTGTTTTCGTACATGTTCTTTCACGGCGATGCCATGCACCTGGCCGGCAACATGTTGTTCCTTTGGGTCTTCGGCGACAATGTTGAAGATGCTATGGGGCACATTCGCTTTCTAGTCTTCTACTTCATTTGCGGGATTGTTGCCGGTCTCACGCATGCGTTCATTCTGCCAGATAGCCAAGATGCGCTGATCGGCGCGAGTGGCGCCGTTTCGGGAGTCATTGCCGCGTATTTAGTGCTGCACCCAAACGTCAGGGTCTGGGTTCTGGTGCTTAAATTTATCCCGTTGCGCATCTCGGCCTTGCTTGCCCTGGGGCTCTGGATCTTGTTCCAGTTCGTCATGGCATTTCTGCCGCAAGCTGGTCCGACCGCCTGGTGGGCGCATATCGGCGGCCTCGCGGCCGGGGCGCTGCTGATCCTGATTTTGCGCCGGCCAGGAGTGCCGCTTTTCGGGCGATAAAAATGGGCCTTGGAAAACAGTCTTAATGCCAGGGTCCGCGACGCCCTCGCCAATTGACTTCCCCGAATTCGGCTCTTAGCCTTCGCATCTGCGAAGCGAAGGTGAACCCTCGGCCAAAAGGCCTGATTCCAGAAGACTTCAATAGCCGCCGCGATGCAAAAATTCTTGGATCGGCCGTCTCAACCTCGCCGCAGATTGCATTCTGAACAACTGGGAGAGCCAGTGGTATGAAGATCGTAGTGCCCGTCAAACGTGTAGTCGATTATAATGTCAAAATCCGCGTCAAGCCTGACGGCTCGGGCATCGATCTCGCCAACGTGAAAATGTCGATGAACCCCTTCGACGAAATTGCCGTTGAAGAAGCCGTCCGCATCAAGGAACGAGGCGAAGCTGAGGTCATTGTCGTTTCCATAGGTCCGGCGAAGTCGCAGGAGACGATCCGTACAGCACTGGCGATTGGCGCGGATCGCGGCATTCTGATTGAGACGGCTGAGGGCGAAACGATTGAGCCGCTGGCTGTCGCCAAACTCCTCAAAGCGATTATCGATATTGAAAAGCCTGACCTCGTCATTCTCGGCAAACAAGCGATTGACGACGATTGCAATCAAACCGGCCAAATGCTCGCGGCACTGCTGGGTTGGGGTCAGGGGACTTTTGCTTCAAAAGTGGTGCCGGACGCGAGTTCGGTCTCTGTCACGCGCGAAGTCGATGGCGGTCTCGAAACCGTCAAGCTCAAGCTTCCCGCCGTGGTCACGACGGATCTGCGCTTGAACGAGCCTCGATATCCCTCGCTTCCCAATATTATGAAAGCGAAGAAGAAGCTGCTGGAAACCAAAAAACCCGAAGACTTCGGCGTCGATATCACGCCTCGCTTGAACGTACTCAAGACATCAGAACCCCCCACGCGCAAGGCCGGTGTCAAAGTTGGCAGCGTCGCGGAACTGGTGCAAAAGCTGAAGAATGAAGCGGGGGTTCTTTGATGTCCATCCTACTCTTAGCCGAACATTCAAACGGCAAACTCTCGCCCGCGACCGCAAAGGCCTTGTCTGCCGCGAAAGCGCTGGGCGGCACGATCGACATTCTGGTCGCAGGCTCCGCTTGCCAGCCAGCCGCCGAGGCCGCCGCAAAGCTCGCTGGCGTATCAAAAATACTCGTCGCCGACGCGCCTCATCTTGCAAACGGTCTCGCGGAAGAAGTGGCTGCAGTGATTTTGTCGATCGCGGGTGGCTACGCGGCCATCGTCGCGCCTGCAACGTCATCAGGTAAAAACATCCTGCCGCGCGTTGCAGCTCAACTTGATGTCATGCAGATTTCTGACATCACCAAGATTTTGTCGCCCGATACGTTCGAGCGGCCGGTTTACGCCGGTAACGCTATTCAAACAGTGCAATCTACCGACGCAAAAAAAGTCATCACAGTTCGCACATCGACGTTTGCAGCTGCGGCGGAAGGCGGATCGGCCGTGATCGAAACGATCGCCGTGCCGCCAGCCGTTTCCCTTTCAGCGTTTGAAAGCGCTGAATTGACCAAGAGCGATCGGCCAGAACTGACGTCCGCGAAGATCATTGTCTCCGGTGGGCGCGGCATGGCTAATGGGGAAAACTTCAAGAAATACTTAGAGCCGGTTGCAGACCGCCTTGGCGCCGCGATGGGCGCTTCGCGTGCCGCGGTCGACGCCGGGTTCGTGCCGAACGATTGGCAAGTCGGCCAAACGGGTAAGGTCGTTGCGCCTGAGCTTTATGTCGCTGTTGGCATCTCGGGCGCCATCCAGCATCTCGCCGGCATGAAAGACTCTAAAGTGATCGTTGCTATCAACAAGGACGGCGACGCGCCGATATTCCAGGTTGCTGACTACGGGCTTGTCGCGGACCTGTTTCAGGCGCTTCCCGAACTTGATGCAGAACTGCAAAAACTAGGCCGCTGACCACGGTATTTGTTTGAGGAACTCGCACATGGCACAGACGCAAAAGGTGATGGAGAAGAGCAAGGCGGCGGCAAAACCGGTGCGCACCATCGTCAAAGTGGGCATCGTTGGTGCGGGGCAGATGGGCACCGGTATAGCCCATGTCGTGGCCCTTGGAGGATACAAAGTCGCCCTCAACGATCTCAAGCGCGATGCCTTCGACAACGCGGTGGCGATGATCGACAAAAACATGACGCGCCAGGTTTCAAAAGGCACGATCAAGGATGGCGAACGCGAACAGGCTTTGGGCCGCATCGTCTACGCGCCAGCACTCGACGCCTTCGGTGATTGCGATCTTGTCATCGAGGCCGCGACAGAGGACGAAGAAACCAAGCACCGGATTTTTGCGGCCCTTTGTCCGCATCTGAAGCCGACGGCGATGCTAGCGTCGAACACCTCGTCAATCTCGATCACGCGTCTCGCCGCCGCCACCGACCGGCCAGAAGATTTCATCGGCATGCACTTTATGAATCCTGTTCCACTGATGGAACTGGTGGAACTCATTCGCGGCATCGCAACGGAAGACGAAACGTTTGCAACCGCCAAGGCATTCGTTGAAAGCCTCGGCAAGAAAACGGCCGTTTCGGAAGACTTTCCCGCCTTCATCGTCAATCGTATCCTGCTGCCTATGATCAACGAAGCCGTATACACGCTGTATGAGGGCGTCGGTACCGTTGAGGCCATCGACAAGGCCATGCGGCTTGGCGCGCACCACCCGATGGGGCCCTTGGAACTCGCGGACTTCATCGGCCTAGACACCTGCTTGAGCGTTATGCAGGTGCTTTACGAAGGCTTGTCCGATTCCAAATACCGGCCCTGCCCATTGCTAGTAAAATACGTCGAAGCCGGATGGCTTGGCCGCAAGACCAAGCGCGGCTTTTATGATTATCGCGGCGAAGTTCCCGTGCCGACCCGCTAGATGACCTATAGCGGGCGTTAATTTGCTTCTTTAATCTCGACAGGCGGTCTGCGGACAGCCTGTTTCCACTTTGGGATGATGTCCATGAACAAATCCACAAAGGTCGCGCTCATCACGGGCGCCAGTTCCGGCATCGGTAAGGCTGCGGCGCTGAAACTGCAAGAAGCTGGATACGACGTTGTACTTGGTGCACGCCGGCTACACGAACTTCAAGAAACGGCGGCGCAGGCCAAGGACGGCGGCGGCCGCGTGCTCGTGGTGCCTTGCGACGTTACGAACCCAAGTTCGGTTAAAGCGCTGTTCGCCAAAACCAAGGAAGAGTTTGGCAGGCTCGATGTCTTGTTCAACAACGCCGGCATTTTTGCACAGGGCGCCGAAATTGACGACGTCAATTACGAAACTTGGAAGAAAGTCGTCGATGTCAACATAAACGGCATGTTTCTCTGCGCGCAGGAGGCGTGGCGCACGTTTAAAGGGCAAAGCCCGCAAGGCGGGCGCATCATCAACAATGGCTCTCTTTCTGCGCATAATCCGCGCCCCCTATCGGCGCCCTACACCACGACGAAACACGCGATCACGGGACTGACGCGTTCTCTGTCTCTGGACGGGCGGAAGTACAATATTGCCTGCTCGCAGATTGATATCGGCAATGCGGCGACCGATTTCACCACTAAGATGGCGGCGGGCATTCTGCAAGCTAATGGTCAGACGATGGTAGAGCCGCGCATGGACGTTTCGCACTGCGCCGATGCCATTCTTTACATCGCCAACCTGCCGCTCGACGCGAACGTTCAGTTCATGTCGCTGCTGGCGACGAGCATGCCCTACATTGGCAGAGGGTAAGGGTGGGGGACGGGTACGCACTTAGCCTCTCCTCTTGGGGAGAGGCCGGCGCGGATCTGAACTAAGCAAGAGACTTCTGAAACCTATTCCGCGACGGGTGAGGGGGCGGGCCTCTTGGCTCGCAAGAAAACAGCACCCCCTCACGTCATGTCAATGACATGCTTCCAGCATGGCCCTCTCCCATCCAAGCGAAGCTTGGCTCCGCCAAGACGGGGAGAGGGGGAACTCAAATTTACTTTGGCAACATCACGCCGTCGATCACGTGGATCACACCGTTCGACTGGTTGACGTCAGCAATGGTGATTTTTGACTTCCCGCCGTTGGCATCGACAACGACCCAACCACCATTTTCACCCATGATCGTGATCGTTCCGCCGGCAACGGTTTTCAGATCGACTTTGCCACCCATTTCCTTGGCCTTGGCTGCGAGGTCGGCTGCTGACATTTTTCCAGCGACCACGTGATAAGTGAGAATGCCGGTGAGCTGGCCTTTGTTTTCAGGCTTCAACAGTGTTGGCACGGTTTCCTTTGGCAACTTTTCGAACGCGGCATTGGTTGGTGCGAACACCGTGAACGGGCCCTTTCCGGACAACGTGTCGACAAGCCCGGCTGCTTTAACTGCTGCCACGAGCGTCGTGTGATCCTTAGAGTTCACGGCATTTTCGATGATATTTTTTGAGGGGAACATAGGTGCGCCGCCGACAGTGACCGTCTTTTCAGCAAAAGACGGTGTGGCCGCGATCGGTGCGAGCGAGAAGGCGACGGCAAGTGCAGAAGCGCCCATCAACGTAGCGCGAAATAGTTTCGTCATGAAGATAACTCCAGTTGAATGTTGCAAGCTCCATCGTGGGAGCTACTGGAGTTACGGGCGCGGGTTGTTCAGGTTTCAGAAACGACTTCACAAAGAATTTGGAAAATCTCGTGATCCAATCCGGCCGGCGGGTAATCAGTTGGACGTCCCGATCATCTTGCCGGCGAACACAACGGGACCGGTCGGCGCGCCGGTCGGCGAACCACCCTCCGGCTCGAGGCTGACGGCAAGCGTTGCGCCCTCTATGACGTCACGCTTATAGGCGGCAAGTGTTGGCCGCTGCATGGCGCTGGCATCGTCAATGACACCTAAGGATTTCGGCGAACCGAGACTGTCGTGCACAATCCAGAGTTCGTAGCTCTTGCCGGCCTCTCGTTTCGCTGCAACGGGTTGTACGGTCATCAGCCTGTCTTCAATGTTGACGGTCACCAGAAACGCGGGTGACGCGGCATCTTTCTGGAGGACGGCGACGAGATTTTTGGGCTTTGGCTGTGGCGTTAGTTCGCGGACGCCAACAGCGAGGATGAAACTTGCGGCAATGGCAGAGGCAGCAATAGCCGACGTGCGCCAGAGGCTCAAGCGGCGCTTAAGGTCGATGATTTCGGCGCTGCCATTTGCGCTGTGTGGCGCGCGCGTTATCCGCGCTTCGACTTTTTGCCACGTGCTCAAGGGAGCGGCCACCTGGGGAATGGCCTCATTCAACGGCGCCAAACGGCGCTCCCAGAAGCTGATGGCTGCGTCGAGTTGCGGCTCGCGCTGGCGGCGCGCCGACATAGCAGCGCGCTCGGCCGCGTCGAGTGTGCCAAGCACATACTCGGCAGCCAGGCCATCAATGTCATCCGCGCCGGTCATGGACTGAGACAAGTCCTCAATTGTTGAAGTGATCTCCTAAGCCACGTCTTTATTGTGTTCACAGGCTGGCCGTAGCGCGCGCCGAGATCATCGCGGCTCAAGCCCTCACAATAAGCGAGAACGATCATTTGCGCACGGTCCGGTTCAAGGTGCGACAGGCAATCATAAAGTCGCTTGCCGTCTTCGCCCTTTAAAATTTCGTCAATAGCCAAATCCTCTCCGGATGCGACATTGAGAATTTCGGGGTGATCTTCGATCGAATCCGGTTTTTTGCGCCGTACTTCGTCGAGAGCCCTATTGCGGGCAATGGTTGCCATCCAGGTAATGGGCGAGGCCATCTTTGGATCAAAATCGGCCGCTCGTTCCCAGATCTTCACGTAAACCTCTTGCAGCACCTCGTCGGCAATGTCCCGGCGCTTCAAGATACGCAGGACGATCCCGTAAAGTTTCGCGGAGGTAGCTTGGTAAACAGCGGCGAACGCCGCGCGGTCCTTGCGCGCCACGCTGGCCAATAGGGTGCTGATCTCCTGCGACGTTTGCATAGGCGAGGGAAGTTCCAAATTGCGCTCGAGCCGATCTTAATACCATACTTGCCGTAGGTTTCTATCGGCTTGCGAGGATGGGTCTACGAAGCGGGGCGTCCGGTGGACCAAACGAACCATAGAGCTACGGCTACAATTGAATACGCCATGATATGCCGGATCGTTTCAATCTTTGCATCATTTTCTAGTAACGGCCGTGCGGCGGCAGCAAGCGTTGCGATAGTGGCATGGACCAGCGTCGCAACGGCGACATAAGCAAAAGTTAATGCCAGTGTTTGCGGAAGAACGGGGCGCTCTGGCGCGACGAACATTGGCAGGACGGCAATATAAAACACGGCGGCCTTCGGATTGAGCAGGTTCGTAATCAGCCCGCTTTTGAAATATTTCCAGCCGTCCAGAGTGTGAGTTCGGGTGTTGGAAGGGTGGCCGTTGGTGCCGGTCCAAGTGTCATAGGCGAGCCATAAGAGATACGCGACACCAGCCCATCGCAACGCCGCGTAGAGAATGGCTGACTCAGAGATAGCGACCGCCAGCCCGAATGCAGCTGCGATACCGATGACCGCGAGACCGGTTGCGACACCAGCAACTGCGCTCAGCCCCGCGCGGCGTCCCTCGGTGGCGCTTAGTACCGCCAGATAAGTCATGTTGGGTCCGGGCGTCAGTTCGATGACCAGCGACGTCCAAAGGAAAGCCAGCGGCACGCCTAGAATTGTAAAACCAAAAATGCTGCTGAGCATGTGTCCGGTCACTTTTCTCTGGTGTCTCTGGCCAAAATATTTGCGACGATGAAATCAGTGATGTTTGCCGTGAGATGATGAACGTGTTCGGGTAACTCGCGCCAGTCGCGCATTTTAAGTTGTGCGGGATGATCGATGTAATCTGACTTGACGAGCACGGTCGTCATGCCGAGCGTATGCGGCACTTCCAAATTATGCGGCATATCCTCAAACATCGCGGCGCGAGCGGCGTCAACGCCGTGCAAGCGGATCATGCGATCGAAGGCATTGCGTTCGGGTTTGGGCACGAACTCAAGTTCGGCAATGTCGCAGATGCCATCGAAGAGATGCAGAACGCCGATTTTATCAGCCACATTTTCGGCATGACGGCGCGAGCCGTTTGTGAAAATCAGGCGCCGGCCCGAGAGCTGAGCAATGGCCGCTTCGAGTTCCGGAAGCTTTGGAACGACCGAGAGATCGATGTCGTGCACGTACTCGAGAAACGGCTCCGGCGCCATTTTATGCACCTGCATCAATCCGGCGAGCGTCGTGCCGAACTGGCGGTAATACGCTTTCTGCAAATGCCGCGCGTGCTCGTAAGGAACGCCAAGCGTCTTAGCAATGAACGCGCCCATGCGGTGATCGACTTGGGCGAAGAGGTTGCAAGACGAGGGGTAAAGCGTGTTATCGAGGTCGAAGATCCAGGTATCGACGTCACCAAAGCCGCGGATAGTGACGGGGCCTGGCACTGCGGGCGCTACTTTGGCTGTTTTGGCCACCGCCATCGTCACTTGGCCTTTTTGCGTTCTGGGCGGCTGACAAGTGTGCCGACGCCGTGCTCGGTGAAAAGCTCGAGCAATACGCAGTGCGGCACGCGCCCATCGATAATGACGACCGCTTCGACGCCGGCTTCGACAACTTCGATACAGCCTTCGATTTTCGGGATCATGCCACCTGAAATAGTGCCGTCCTTTATGAGTGCGCGCGCTTCGTCGGTTGTCAGCCGCGACAAGAGTTTCTTGTCCTTGTCGAGCACACCAGCAACGTCGGTAAGCAGCAGGAGGCGTTTGGCCTGCATGCGGGCGGCGAGCGCGGAGGCGAAACTATCGGCGTTGATATTCAGTGTTTCGCCGTCGCGGCTGATGCCGACGGGCGCAATAACAGGGATGAGATCGGATTTCGAAATGACCTCGACGATATGCGGGTTCACTTCAACCGGATCGCCGACATAGCCGAGGTCGACCGCTTCCATCTTGTTGGTCTGCGGGTCGGGCATTTCGGTAATTCGTTTGGCGATCATCAGATTGGCGTCTTTTCCGGAGATGCCGACGGCTTTGCCGCCCTGGCGGTTTATCGCCGAGACGATTTCCTTGTTGATCTTGCCGGAAAGCACCATTTCGACGACTTCGACTGTCGCTTTATCGGTGACGCGCAGTCCGTGGACGAAATCGGACTTGATATCGAGGCGCTTGAGCAGGTTGGCGATCTGCGGTCCGCCACCATGGACGACGATCGGGTTTATCCCCGATTGCTTGAGATAGACAATGTCCTTGGCAAAGGCGTCGGCGAGCGCCTGGTCGCCCATGGCATTGCCGCCGAACTTGACGACAACAGTTTGCTCGTCATAGCGGATGAGATGGGGAATCGCCTCCGCCAGAATGCGCGCTTGAAGGTGTGCCGTTGGCGCATCATCAGCCCCGGAGGCATCCTTTTGTTCCGTATCTTTTGGCGTTTTCACGGGCGTCCCTCGGTCGATAAATCGGCTGATTGGCAGTGCTTTGGCAGCGTGAGAAGCGGAACTCCGGCTCTTATATCGGCTGTTACCGCCGTCTCAACGGATTTCCAGCACAATCCGGCACTAGACAACCTATTTCGAGGAGTTTCACAGCTTTCCGCGCCGTGTGGGGTATCATGTGGTCTGGGATGGTTTAGTTTTGCCATCTTGAAGGCTTGGGGCCTGAACCTGCATGAACGGCGCAAAAGCGGATACGGGGAACGACGGATGACGGGCCTGCCGGCCATGGATCTGAGCCAAATACCGATGTCGCCGGCCCTAGCCGCGACTTTGGGGCGCGCTTCCGATGGTGCGCGGGCATCGGGCGCGGGCGAAGTCTCGCTCGAGCACCTTTTGGCTTCCCTGTGTGACGACCCTGACGCTGCCGACGTGCTCTTTGCCAGTCAAGTCGATGTTGGGCGCTTGAAGTCCGAAGTCTATGGTTACTTGAACCGCGCCATACCCCAAGGCATGGCGCCGCCGCGTGACCTCATTCTGTCGGCGCAGCTCCGGCGCATTTTGGAAGCGGCCGCTGCTGCCGCACGTGGCGGGCGACGGCGCGATATCAACGGGGCCATCGTGCTTGCGGCAATTGTCGGCGACGGCAAGAGTGCTGCCGCTCAGATGCTGCAAGCGCGCGGTTTGACATTTGACGAAGCGATCCGCGCCCTGCAGTCGGCGCTTGCTCAGCCGCCGCGCGATCCCAATGCCGGGGCTGCCGCAGGCGACGTTCTGGCGCGTGCCCGCGAACGCGTTCAGTCCCGCTCCGCGCCGACTTTGCGCGAAATCATGCAGGATGTGCCGCGCCCGGCACAGCCCCCGCCTCAGCCGATGCCGCAGTCAATACCGCCGACGGATGATTTGCCCCAAGAGCCGGGCGCGCAGAACGTGCCGCGAGGCTCCGAAGTGTCTGCAGCGGCACCGCGTACTGACGAGACCAAAGTGGTTGTTTTGGGAGCGAACGAAGCGCAACCCCCTGTATCCTCGAGGCTGATCGAACAACAGGCTGCGCCTCCGCCAGAACCGGCTTCTTCTTCACGGGAGCGAGCACCGGAGCGGCCCGCTTCCGCGCTGCCGTCCGCGCCTGCCAAATCGGACGTTATCGCACCTGCGGCTCAACCCAGAGAACACGGGACTCCTGTCGCTGCTCCGTCCGATGGCCATGCATATCCGACGGCTCACCCCGTACCGCGTGCGCTGGAGCCAACGCTTTCGGCGCCTTCAGTGCCTGAGCGTCCAACACATTTCGACGCGTCGCCCTACGAGCCCGCGCCCAGACAACACACGCACGCCGCGCCGCCGCCTATTCCCCCGCCTATTCCGCGGGCCCAACCGCAGTTTCCGCAGCCTGCTCCTTATCCGCAGTCGCGCGGCGGACCTCAGGAGCTGCCGGGCGGGCCGCCGGCTGGAATGGCCAGTGGGGGTCGCATCGGTGCGCCAGTGGGTGGACCAGTGGGTGCGCCAGTAGGTGCGCCAGTAGGTGCGCGGCCGCCAATGCCCATGGCCGCGCCGCAGCGCTCTCCCGCACAGGCCGCACAAACCGTACCTCAGTCGCGTGCAACAGATAGCAAAGCTGATATCGGCCAGCTTGCTGAGAATGTCCCGCGTAGCATGCGCGTGGGTAACAGTGAGCGAGTTGAAATCCGCATTGCTCGCGCCCGCGCCAAGGCCATCACCGAAGGTCTCGAAGGTGGCGGGCTTGCATGGCGTCACGACGTCACCGTCACCAAGGCCATGTCCGTCAGATTGCGGGCGCCGGAGGGCGGGTTTTTTATTGAGACGGCATCGCCCGAGACACAGTGGATCGATAGCCAATTCGGCGATATTGCCGATGATTTTGCCAGCTGGCGCTTTTTGGTGACGCCAAACAAGCGCGGCTGGTCGAGCCTTCAGATCATCGTATCGGCTCGCACGGTCGGTGCCGACGGATTGGCCGCTGAGACGGCCTTCCCCGATCAGGTTATCGAAGTGAAAGTCCGCACCAATTTCAAGCGTGCGATGCAGCGCTGGTCAGGCTGGATCGTTGCCGCTGTGGCGGGTGGAGCGTTCGCAAAGTTCGGCGAGGGCGCTTTTGAAGCCGGCTCCGCATTGGTCGCGAAGTTCCTGAATTAAAGATTTCAGTTTTTTTGATCCGCGAGCAGCTTGGCGATGGTCGCGCGCAGGATGTCGATGCCTTCGTTCTTTTCGGCTGACGTGGCGATGACTTCCGGAAATGCGGCCGCGTGCTTCTTCAGGCCAGCGGCAGTCTCGGCAACGACCTTTTCCAAGGCGTATGGATTGATTTTGTCGGCCTTGGTGAGCACGGCCTGATACGAGACGGCAGCGCTGTCCAACAATTTTAGAATATCGTCGTCGACGGACTTCAACCCGTGGCGCGCGTCGATAAGAACGAACACGCGCAACAATGTGCGCCGTCCCGCCAAGTAATCGCGCAGCACAGCGTTCCATGCCGCAACTTTTGCCTTGGGCGCCTCGGCGAAACCGTAGCCCGGCATATCGACGAGAAACACCCGGCTTTGCGATATCGGCGGCGCGAAAAAGTTGAGTTCCTGCGTGCGCCCCGGCGTGTTCGAGGCGCGCGCTAAGTGATTTTGGCCGACGAGTGCATTGATGAGGGTTGATTTACCCACGTTCGAGCGGCCGGCGAGTGCGATCTCGGGCCGGTCGTCAGGTGGTAAAAATTCAAGCGTCGGCGCACCACGCACGAAGTCCCACGCCTGGGTGAACAACATGCGGCCTGCCTCGACCTCGTCGTCTGTCATGGAAGGCCGCATGGTGAAACAAGTACCTTTTAAACTAGAACGCGCGGCTATTTGCTTTCGCTTTTGGCGCCAAACAACTTCAACACCGGCCCGAACGTGCGCTTGAAATTTTGCACGAGATGCACTTCAGCGCCGTTCTTCGTGTTGATGTACCACTGCTGCGCGATCGACAACAGGTTGCTCCAGGCCCAGTAGATCACGAGACCGGCCGGGAATGTCGCGAGCAGGAACGTGAACATAAGTGGCATCCAGCTGAAGATCTGCTGCTGGATGGGATCGGGTTGCGGCGGGTTCAACTGCATCTGAACCCACATCGTCATGCCCATTATGATCGGCCAGACGCCGACGTGCAGGAACTCAGGCACGGCAAAGGGCAGCAATCCGAAGAGATTGAAAAGCGATGTCGGGTCGGGCGCCGAGAGGTCCTTGATCCAGCCGAAGAATGGCGCGTGACGCATATCGATCGTGACGAACAGAACCTTGTAGAGTGCGAAGAATACCGGGATCTGCAACAGGATCGGCCAGCAACCGGCAAGCGGATTGATCTTTTCCTTCTTGTATAGATCGAACATTTCTTTCTGTTGGCGCTGCGGGTCGCTCTTATGAACTTCTTTGATGCGCGCCATCTCAGGCTGCATCTTCTTCATTCGCGCCATGCTTTCGTATTGTTTGTTAGCGAGCGGAAAAAAGGCGGCTTTGACGAATATTGTCAGGATCAAAATGGTGATACCGAAGTTGCCAACCCCGGCGTTGATCCATTCCATAAGTTTGAACAGCGGCTTGGTGATGAAATAGAACCAGCCCCAGTCCACCATGCGGTCGAACAACTTGATGCCGAGCGCCGTTTCATAGCCATCGATGAGCGTCGCCTGCTTTGCGCCGGCATATAGGTGCGCTTCAACGCCCTTGCGTGCATTGGCCGGAATGACAATGGCGCCGCGCAGATAGTCGGCTTGGAAGGCATCCTTTTCGCCAGGGGCCTTTGCCTTGACCGCCGACATCATGGCGCGGAAGGGTTCCTTCTGATCGGGGATCAGCGCGGCAGCCCAGTATTTGTCCGTGATGCCGAACCAGCCGCCGGTCACGTTCTCGTAAGTCTCTGGAATGCCGGCGGCGACGGCGTTAGCGTAAGTCAATTCTTTGAGACCCTGCTCGCCCGCGACGCCGATCAATCCTTCATGCAGAATGAAGAAGGGAGTTCCGTTTGGAATGCCGTAACGATGAATGCGTGCATAAGGAAGAAGCGCAACGTCCGCGCTGGTCTTGTTCTCGACCTCATCGACGACCTTGAACATGTAGGCGTTGTCGACCGAAAATGTACGGCGGAAAATGAGTCCCTGGCCGTTGTCCCAGTTGATGGTGACAGGCGTTGCAGCCGTTAGTGCGTCGCCTTTTTCAATGGCCCAAACGGTATCGCGGTCGGGTAGTTTTTGCTGCGATCCGCTTTGTGCGACCCAGCCATACTCAGCAAAGTAGGGGTGCTCGGAACCAGCGGGCGAAAGCAATGTGACCTTAGGACTATTGGGATCGACCTGCTCACGGTACTTGGCAAGAATGAGGTCGTCGATCCGGCCGCTCTTGAGGGCAATCGAGCCTTCAAGCGAGTCCGTTTTGATCGCCAAACGCGGAGATTGTTTCAGTGCTTCGTCGCGCGATACCGGCGCCGTCGCAGCTTGGCCTGGAATCGGAGCCGCAGGGCCTGGCTGCGCGATAGGCGCCGTCGCGACGCCGGGCGGACCTTGCACTGCGGCACCTGATCTTTGCGCATCGACTTCTTGGGAAAATTCCTTGCGCGCCTGTTCTTCGCGCAGCTTCGGCGCCGCAAAGAAATACTGCCAACCCATCAGCACGACGAGCGACAGGATGACGGCAAACATCAGATTGTTCTGGTCTTGCGGTGAGTTATTCGGGTTCATCAAGACCTCGGCTCTGGGCCGCTTTGGGTTGGTGGAATTCTGAAAGCAACCGCTTAGCGCAACGCGGATCAAAAGATAGAGGGCACCGGGTCACGGTCCGCCTGGTTTTTTTGCCGGTTTGTGGGCTTGCGCGGGCTTTTGTGGCCCGGGTCCTCTGGAAGCCGTCCCTTTGGATGCTGCAGGATTGTGAACAGTTTCAAGCGCGCGGCGCAGATCGCCCATGAGGTCGGCAAAGGGCCGGTTGCAGGCCGCTTGGCGGGCGACAACAACATAATCGAAGCCGCCGGTTGCAAAATCGCTTTCCAAGGCGGTCAACGCGGCTTTGAGGCGGCGGCGGATGCGGTTGCGCGTGACGGCATTGCCGAGCTTCTTGGTAATCGTGAAGCCGAAGCGGGGGCCTTCAAATGGAATGGCGCCGGGCTTGCGTTTGCGGGCCTCCAATAGACACACAGGTACGGAGGCGCGAGCGCCGCCGCGTACCGCCAGGAATTCATTCCGGGATTTCAGGGTGGTGAGAGCCAAAATCATCAAGTCCCTGCGGTCCAGGACGATGCCGCCTGGTCCTTTGCCGATGAGAGGCGCCGATGAGAGGCTCTGGCAGGCTAGGCTGAAAGGCGCTTGCGGCCTTTAGCACGGCGGCGGGCGATAACCCGAACGCCACCAACAGTTGACATGCGCTTGCGGAAGCCGTGGCGGCGTTTACGAACGAGGCGGCTCGGCTGATAAGTGCGTTTCACGGACGTCTCCGTCAAGGGTCTAGCCGCCGCCGCGAAACGGCAGGAATTCGGCAAAATTGATTGATTTTCCGTTGGTTAGATCGTGCAATGTCGAGGCGAAGGAAGCGCCCTCAAAGCCAGAATAACCCGGAAGTTCAGGCCTTATAGGGGTGCGGCCCGGGCAAGTCAACGCAGCGGCTGGGTCAAAAGAGCCCTACTCGGAGTGCACCGGCCGCCAGCTCCGGGTCTCGATCGGGCCAGTGGTGCATACAAGGGGCGTGCCTGGTGTCCGCTTCACGGAGCTTTGATGACGTCGCTGGGTTGGGCACGAAACAAGAGCACACTTTGCGACGAAACTCTCGCGTCATGTATCCGGCGTCAAGCCAACGGGCGTGGCGGGCATCAGCAACAAGGACTAGAGTGCTATGAGGATTTCAAGTTCGCGAAAATTAATCGGGCTGTTGTACGTGCTCGCCGCCGTTCATCCTGCCGCCGCGATGGCGGAAGGTCTCGAGAAATTCAGCGCTCCCGCTAAGAGTTCGACGCAAATCGTCGATCACACGGCTTGGACCGCGCTTCTGCAAAAATACGTTGTCGCCAGTGCCGATCGCGTCAATCGCGTGCGCTACGCAGCTTTCAAATCTGAATCACAGCCAGCGCTCAAGGCCTACGTGAAGGCACTCGAAGGGACCAAGGTCACGGGGCTCGAGCGGGCCGAACAGTTTGCCTATTGGGCCAACCTCTACAACGCGAAGACGATCGACATCGTTCTCGACGCGTATCCTGTGAAATCAATCAAGGACATTTCGCTCGGTGGCGGCGTTGTCGCTTCGATCACGGGTGGCCCTTGGAAAGCCAAGGTACTGACTGTCGAAGGTCAGAAAATCAGCCTCGATGACATCGAGCACAAAATCTTGCGCGTGTATTTCAAGGACCCGCGCGTGCACTACGCGGTGAACTGTGCGTCGTTCGGGTGCCCGAATTTGGGACGCGAGGCTTTCACTGGCTCCAATCTTGAAGCAAGTCTTGATGCAGGTGCTGCGGCCTACATCAATCATGAGCGCGGCTTCGCGGTCGCTGGCGGCGACGTCAAAGCCTCGTCCATTTACAAATGGTTTGTCGAGGATTTCGGAGGCAATGCCAAGGGCGTCCTTGCGCATGCCCGCACGTATGCGGCACCTGAATTGAAACAAAAGCTGGAAAGTATCACCGGGATCGCCGATTACGGTTACGATTGGAATTTGAACGACGCGCCGAACTAGATTTTCAAAAGTTGGGCTATTGAGGACGGCAGAATGAATTCCGATCAAGACAATCGCGCGGCTTCTAAGGCCGCGCCCGTGCCTAACCTGGGGTCGAGCCTCGGCCGGTGGCTTCCGCTGATCGCGTTGGCCGCTATTATGGCCCTGGTCTTCGCCATGGGCTGGCACAAATATCTGTCGTTCAAGACAATTGGATTGAACTACGAGGCTTTGAAGACGTTTATTGCCAGCAACACGCTGACCGCGCTTCTTGCGTACATGCTCGTTTACATCGTGGTGGTTGCGCTGTCGCTGCCGGGCGGATTGATCATGACGCTGGCCGGCGGGCTGTTATTTGGATGGCAGATCGGTGCCCCTGCTACCGTAATCGCGGCGACGATTGGCGCGACCCTCTTGTTCCTTGCCGCCAAGACGTCGTTCGGTGAAACACTTGCCGCAAAGGCCGGACCTTCACTCGCGACGCTCAGTGAAGGTTTCAAGGAAAATGCTTTGAGTTACCTGCTATTTTTGCGTCTCGTGCCGGCGTTTCCGTTTGTCATTGTCAATTTGGCGCCGGCGCTTCTCGGCGTGCCGCTCCGAACTTACGTGCTGGGCACGTTCCTTGGCATTATCCCGGGTACAACGGCTTTTTCGGTAGCGGGCGCGGGCCTTGGCAGTGTGGTCGAAGCGCAAAATGCCAGCTATCAATCGTGCCTTGCGGCCGCGCCTGCTGACCCTGACACGGCCTGCCCCTATTCGATTGATACGAGTGCGCTTGTCACCAAGGAATTGCTAGCCGCGTTTGCTTTGCTCGGCGTTGTTGCTTTGATCCCGATTGCTATAAAACGTTGGAAGGGCCGCAATGCCAAAGGATAGCACTGAGTCCGCAGGGGCCACCACGAAACTCGAAGCACTCAGCGCCGATATTTGCGTGATTGGCGCGGGGTCCGGCGGCCTTTCTGTTGCGGCGGCGGCGGCCGCCTTTGGCCAAAAAGTTGTTCTCATCGAACGCCACAAGATGGGCGGCGACTGCTTGAACTACGGATGCGTCCCGTCGAAAGCGCTTTTGGCTGCCGGCAAGCGCGCCCATCTTATGCGAACCTCCGGGGCGTTCGGCGTTGCGCCCGTCAATCCGCTCGTTGATCCGCGCGCCGTGCACGACCATGTGCAGAGCGTCATCGCAGCGATTGCGCCAAACGATTCTGTTGAGCGGTTCACGGGTCTTGGCGTCAAAGTCATTACTGCGGCTGGCCGATTTATTGATCGCAATACGGTCGAAGCTGGCGAATATCACATAACGGCCCGGCGTTTTGTCATCGCCACGGGGTCGTCGCCCATGGTTCCTCCGATCCCCAATCTTCAAGACGTGCCTTATTTCACCAACGAAACAATTTTCGACAACACAATAAAAATCCCGCACTTGATTGTCGTCGGTGGTGGACCGATCGGCCTCGAACTCGCACAGGCGCACCGGCGCCTTGGATCTCAGGTCACCGTGGTCGAGGGCCTAAAGGCAATGAGCAAGGATGATCCTGAGCTCGCCGCCGTTGTGCTCGATCACTTGCGCGGCGAAGGAATCGATATCCGCGAAGGCACGCTGGTCGAGCGTGTTGGCAACAACGGCGGCCGCGTCACTGTTTTTGTAAAGACGGCCGATGGGAGCGATTCAATCGAAGGCACGCATCTTCTGATCGCTGCTGGACGAAAACCCAACACGGCCGATCTCGGCCTGGAGGCGGCGGGCATCAAATTCGATAAGAAGGGCATCACGGTCGATGCCGGGTTGCGCACTTCGAACAAACGCGTGTTCGCGATCGGCGACGTTGCGGGCGGGCTGCAATTCACGCACGTGGCTAACGATCACGCAGGCATCGTCATTCGCCGCGCCCTCTTCCGTCTGCCAGCCAAAACGACCGGCCGGCTTGTCCCTTGGGTCACGTTTACAGACCCCGAACTGGCGCACGTCGGAATGACCGAAGCCGATGCCCGCCAGAAACACAGTGACATTAACGTTTTGCGTTGGCCCTACCACGAGAACGACCGGGCCCAGGCGGAGCGGGAGACCGCAGGACAGATCAAGGTCATTACAGACAAAAAGGGACGCATTCTTGGGGCCACCATTGTCGGCGCGCAGGCAGGCGAAATCATTCAGATGTGGTCACTGGCGTTGTCCCAGGGCCTAAAGATTCAGGCCATGACTGGCTGGATTTCACCCTATCCGACCCTATCTGAGATCAACAAGCGCGTGGCTTTCCGTTACTATGCTTCAACGGCCAGTAAACCGATTGTGCGTAAGGTCATCGCGTGGCTGGCCAAATTCGGCTAGAATTCCATTTCGCGGAATGGGCTTAAGAGGCGTAGCGCTGAAGTTTTGGACGCCAGAGCACAAAGTCAGGTCGAAAGAGAAGCGGCTGAGCCCGGCAAAGTTGCGGCGGCTCTGTATGCGCTCAAGAATGCATGGTCGCGTCTTGGACTTGCCGCCAAACTGCTGATGCTGACGGCGGCGTTCGTATTGATCGCCGAATTGCTGATCTTCCTGCCAAGCGTCGCCAATTATCGTGTCAGCTGGTTGAACGAGCGATTGACGGCGGCGCAACTCGCGGCACTTTCGTCCGAAGCTTTTCCTGGCGGTGAAATTCCATCTGCCCTGCGTGCTGATTTACTACGTACCGCACAGGTGAAGGCGATTGCCTCGCGCCGCGGCGGAGAGCGCCGCCTCGTGCTTCCGGTTGAACCCGGTGTCAGTATCAATGCCCATTACGATCTGCGTCCGGAAGCCTTTTCTATGTGGGGCGGAGTTGGTGTCAAAGTCCGGCAAATCCGGGACGCCATCGGCGTTTTCTTCGCACCCGAAGGCCGCTTGATCCGCGTTATCGGCCGCAATAGCGACGATCCGAACGATCTCATTGAAATCGTCATCCCCGAAGCGCCGCTCAGGCAAGCAATGTTGGAGTACGGTTGGAACATCTTTGGTCTCTCGGTCATCATCTCGGCGCTCACAGCGGCCCTCGTTTATTTCGCACTGAGCCGCTTGCTTGTCTTGCCGCTTAAAAATCTGGCGCAAAACATGTTGCGCTTTTCGGCAGATCCTGAAGACCAGAGCCGCATTCTCAGCCCATCTGGCCGCCTCGATGAAATCGGCGTTGCGGAGCGGGAGCTGGCCGGGATGCAACATGAGTTATCCGGGCTCTTGGCGCAGAAGAACAGATTGGTGCAGCTCGGCCTTGCAGTGTCGAAGATCAATCACGATCTGCGCAACATGCTGGCCAATGCGCAGCTCATTTCTGATCGTCTCGTCGATCTTCCCGACCCAACCGTTCAACGCTTTGTGCCGAAGCTCATTGCATCGCTCGATCGTGCCATCAGTTACTGCAATTCGTCGCTTCAATTCGGACGCGCATCTGAAGCGGCACCTCGGCGCGATCTGTTTCGCTTGAAGGGGCTGGTCGAAGAAGTTGCCGATAGCCAAGGGTTGCCGCGCGACGGGCAGATTGCGTTTGTTGCAGACATGGAAGAAAGCCTCAGGATCGATGCCGACCGCGATCATCTTTTCCGCGTTTTAAGCAATCTAATGCGCAACGCGGCGCAAGCGATCGAGACGGCGGACGGCACGGTATCCGGCGAAATTCGCGTTAAGGCGCATCGCGAAGGCCGCAAGGTCATTGTTGACGTTCAGGATGATGGGCCGGGCGTCCCTGCCAAAGCACGCGAGAACCTTTTCAAGGCGTTCCAAGCGTCAACCAAGAAAGGCGGCACCGGGCTCGGACTTGTCATTGCGTCTGAATTGGTGCAAGCGCACGGCGGCACACTCGCCTTTGTTGAGAGCGCAACCGGCGCGATATTTAGAATCGAGCTTCCGGACCGCTCGACGCATTAACGGCAGTTGCTAGTAGATGTTGGGGACGTGCGCTTTTCCGGCGCGGCCGGCTAGGTTTAAGGGCCTTGCGCTATGGTGCCCGAGCGACTAGAGAGTAGCGCTTCCGGCCATCCAGCCGGTCTCCCGTGGCATCTCGCGGGTCGAGAAACGCGCCCGTAGCTCAGCTGGATAGAGCATCAGACTACGAATCTGAGGGTCAGAGGTTCGAATCCTTTCGGGCGCGCCAATAAAATCACGTGATTTCAGCGGTGCTGCAACAGGCCTCAAAGTCTGATTTGCTACCACCTTGCTACCACCTTGCTACCACCTCGCTACCACCAAGAGAGCTTTCGGTATTCGTCGCGCCCCGTGGCTCGTCGTCGTGTCTCACGACACTTCGCTCTCCTCCCGTCTCTCGCTCCTTAGAAGTGCCGGAAGTCATCCTCGGTCAAAGGGCGGCGCACGCGCTGAGGCAACAATTTGTCCACGCTTCCAGCTCGGCATCAAGCAGGCCCTGATCGCGAAATTGGTCGCTCGGCGAGACTAAACCCGGGCCGACGGCATCTGCGCAGTCGCTTCACGGCATTTGACGAACTCGTAGCCAATTTGGGGGTGATGAATGTTGGCAACGAAGCGATACGAAGGAATTATAAGTATGAGCGGATTCTCAAGCGTCGTACTCTGGTGTAAAAGCCGGGGCGATACTACCTCGCTGAAGCGGCTGATTTGTTCTGCCGCGCCGGAAAAATAGTGCGGCAGAAAAGGCGGGCACCGACATGGTGCGTACTAAGATGCATGATAGAAATGGTAAGCAACAGTTGTGAATAGGAAAAAAGAGAATTCAACTGTCGCAAGGATGTCCAGAGCGCCTTCTGGAAAGTCAAGTCCAACATTCTGGCTCCTGAAATCTGAGCCTGACGTTTTTTCCTGGGACATGCTGAAAGCGAAGGGCGCGGCGGGCGAGCCCTGGACGGGCGTTCGCAACTATCAGGCGCGCAACAACATGCGCTTGATGAAAATCGGCGATTTTGGATTTTTCTATCATTCGAATATTGGCAAGGAAGTCGCCGGCATATGCGAGATTGTTGCACTCGCCCATCCCGATTTGACAGCCGTATCTGGAACTTGGGAGTGCGTGGACGTCAAAGCCGTAGCGCCGATGCCAATTCCTGTTACGCTCGACGAGATTAAACTCAACGAACGTTTGGCAAATATGGTGCTGGTGAAGAACTCGCGTTTATCGGTGCAGCCCGTAACAACGAACGAATGGGCCGAAATTTGCCGCATGGGCGGGCTTGATGCCAAAAAACTGCGCGCAAAATGACGGCAGCCCGGCTTGACGTCTCCGACTCTCACGCTGTCAACGCCTTCATCCGCGCGAACACCAGAGCAACTGCGCCACCGCTGGTTCCCGAAATCATCCTGCAGTTGGCGGACGAGTCGGTGCCGATCTGGAAGAAGACCGAAGAAGAACTCGGCCAAATCAACGTGCCGCCGCCTTACTGGGCCTTCGCCTGGGCCGGCGGGCAAGCCTTGGCGCGCTATCTGCTCGACAACCCGGAACTCACCCGCAACAAGCGCGTGCTCGATCTTGGCACGGGGTCGGGATTGACCGCGATTGCCGCGAAGAAAGCCGGTGCGCGCGACGTCATTGCGGCCGACATCGATACGTTGGCGTTGGCCGCCGTCCTGCTCAATGCGGCGGCGAATAAGGTCAGTGTAGAAGTTGTCAGCGACGACCTCCTGGCGCACCCTGCATTTCGCATCGACGTCGTGCTCGTTGGCGACCTTTTTTACGAGCGCCAGCTGGCTGATCGCGTTCTGGCCTACATTGAAGCGGCAAGCGGGCTCGGCGCCTCAATTCTTATTGGTGATCCGCAGCGCAACTATTTTCCACGCGGGCGGTTTTCAGCCGTTGCCGATTACCAGGTCCCCGTGACCCGCGAACTCGAGGATTCCGAGTTAAAAAAGACGGCCGTCTGGCGGCTTTTAATGCTGTGACGGACTGCGCAACGACCCGCGAGTTTGATAGGATCGCGCGGCCACACCCCTGTGGGGCGGAGCAAGAGGGAGAATTTCGACATGACCTTTGCAGGCATCAATTACGTTGCCGTTCTAGCCGCAGCAGCCGCCAGTTTTATGCTGGGCTGGCTCTGGTACAGCATACTCTTTCAAACGCAGTGGATGGCCGCTCTCGGCAAGACGCCTGAAGAGTGTAAGGATCAGTCGATGCCCATCGCGCTGATGGCGCTCACCTTCGTATCTCTCGCCGTCATGGCGCTCATACTGGCCGGCGTCATGGGGCACCTCGGTCCCACCGGATTTACTGTCAAGAACGGGGTCATTACCGGAGCCCTGATCTGGCTCGGGTTTGTCATCACAACCATGCTCGTCAATCATGGTTTCGGCGGCGCCAAACGTGCGCTGACGGTAATCGACGGCGGCCACTGGTTGGCGGTGTTGGCTTTGCAAGGGGCCGTCATCGGTCTATTGGGTGTGTAGCCTGGTGCGGCATTTTTGCCATTTGGACTTTCGAGCAATTTCAGGCCCAGCTCCCAAAGGGGCATGGTTGGGCCGGAACTCAATGAAGAAGTCGCCGCGGGGAAGACGGCGATCTTGGAGGAACGAGAGCTATGTCCGACAAAATCTATCCGGTATCGGCTGAAGCAGCGGGCCGGGCATTCATCGATGATGCCAAGTACAAATCAATGTACGAACGCTCGGTCGAGGACCCGGACGGCTTTTGGGGTGAGGCCGCTAAGCGGCTCGATTGGATCAAGCCCTTCACCAAGGTCAAGAATACGTCGTTCGCGCCGGGCAATGTGTCGATCAAGTGGTTCGAAGACGGCACACTGAACATCTGCGCAAATTGTATCGACCGGCATCTCGCGACCCGGGCCGATCAGGTGGCCATCATTTGGGAAGGCGACAACCCGGCAGAAAGCGAAAAGATCACCTATCGCCAGCTACATGAGCGCGTGCAGAAATTTGCCAATGTGCTGAAAAAGCTCGGCGTCAAGAAGGGCGACTGCGTTACCATATATTTGCCGATGATTCCGGAAGCCGCTTACGCCATGCTGGCGTGCACGCGCATTGGCGCAATCCATTCCATCGTTTTCGGCGGATTCTCTCCCGATAGTCTTCAGAACCGCATCGATGACGCCGATTCCAAGTTCTTGATCACGGCCGACGAAGGCCTGCGCGGCGGCAAGCCTGTTGCGCTGAAAAAGAATGCCGACGCAGCACTGGCCAAGTGCAAGGGCGGCGAAAAGGTCCTCGTCGTGCGGCGCACCGGCAACCCGGTTGCTTGGACACCGGGGCGCGATTACTGGCTGCACGAAGAACTTGAGACAGTTGCTTCCGAGTGTCCGCCCGTTGAAATGAATGCCGAAGATCCGCTGTTCATCCTCTACACGTCAGGATCAACCGGGAAGCCCAAGGGCGTCTTGCATACGACCGGCGGCTACTTGCTACACGCATCCATCACGCATCAATACGTCTTCGACTACCACGATGGCGACATCTACTGGTGCACGGCGGACGTCGGCTGGGTCACTGGCCACAGCTACATCGTCTACGGGCCTCTCGCGAACGGCGCGACGACGCTCATGTTCGAAGGCATTCCGACATACCCGACAGCGTCGCGCTTCTGGGAGGTGATCGACAAGTGGAAGGTCAATATTTTCTACACCGCGCCAACCGCCATTCGTGCGCTTATGGGACTGGGCGACGAATTCGTGACAAAAACCAGCAGGGCGTCGTTGCGTATTCTTGGGTCCGTCGGTGAACCCATCAATCCGGAAGCCTGGGAATGGTACCATCACGTTGTTGGAAATGCCCGCTGTCCCATCGTCGATACCTGGTGGCAGACGGAAACGGGCGGCATTCTGATAACGCCGCTTCCCGGCGCCACCGCCCTGAAGCCGGGATCGGCAACGCAGCCGTTCTTTGGCGTGCAGCCGGCACTCGTGGATGATAAAGGCGCGTTCCTCGACGGCGCAGCGCAAGGCAACCTTGTCATTCTCGACAGCTGGCCAGGGCAGGCACGCACGATTTACGGCGATCACGCGCGCTTCGAGCAGACGTACTTTTCCGCCTACGAGAACATGTATTTCACCGGCGATGGTTGCCGCCGTGACGCAGACGGCTACTATTGGATCACGGGGCGGGTTGATGACGTGATCAACGTCTCGGGACACCGCATGGGCACTGCGGAAGTCGAAAGCGCGCTTGTCTCTCATGCCAAAGTCGCCGAAGCCGCCGTTGTCGGATATCCCCACGACGTCAAGGGGCAGGGCATCTATTGCTATGTGACCTTGAACGCGGGCGAGAAGGGCGACGACGCACTTCGCAAGGAATTGGTCGCGCACGTGCGCAAGGAAATCGGTCCGATCGCGTCGCCCGATCTTATTCAGTTCTCTCCCGGCCTGCCAAAAACGCGTTCGGGAAAAATCATGCGCCGCATACTACGCAAGATCGCGGAAGACGATTTCGGAAGCCTCGGCGATACGTCAACGCTCGCCGATCCGGCGGTCGTCGACGATCTCATCGGCAACCGTCAAAACCGCAAGCCGGGGTAACCGTGCTAGCGTGCCGTCAAACAGAAATGGCACGGCTTTGCGGCCATGCCAGAGATATCAGCCGCTGACGCGCAGGGCCGTAAGTGAATCGGCAATATCCTTAAAAACGTTTTTTAGATTTCCGGCGGCAGCGGAATGAAAATCACCGGTCGTCGCGCACGCTTCCAGTTCGGTCAGGGCCCGAGACGCTGCAGGCAAGTCATATCCGACGGTGAAAACCCGGATGCCGTTATCCTTCATTCCCGTGCACAGAGTTTGGAATTGACCGTAGGAGAGATCGGCCTGTACCGGATCGGTCGATGCAAGATCGCCATTAAGATAAGCGGCGTTGAATTCGCCATCCGTCATGATAACGACTGCCTTGATGACTTTCTCGGGATCATAATTGTTCGGTTTGCTCCTGCCTGAGAATATGCCGTTCCACGCCGGAGACAGGAGGTACCACCCCCAAGCAGCGCCGATATGTCCGGCGGTCCAGCCGCTCGCAACATAAGAATTTATGGTATTCTTCAAGGTATCTTTTTCGCTCTTGCCCAACAGGGGTATGATGGGCGCGTCGGGGCAACCGTACATGCCATACGCGGGCGTTAATGGCGCTGTCTTCGAGCGATTGGCGCCTGATGGTTCGGCGTCTGTTGTGTCAGCGCGTTCGATTACGCAATCGTCGGCAACCGCATTTGTCGTGTCGGCAACGGCCGCGCGATAGGTGCCGACGTTAACCGAGGAAGAAAACGGCGCAACGGCGATGCGGGTATGACTTTCACTGACGCTCTTGTCGAACAGTGCATCGATAATGTCTGCCGAAGCAGCTTTCATGTCGCCAATCTTGTTCTTCTGGTTCATCGAACCTGTGACGTCGAGAACCAGCGCGAGTTCGATTTTTTGCATGCCGTAGACAACTTTTGACGCACGGTTGATGGTCGTCAGGCGATCAAGACCCATGATCGTCCCAAAGAAGTTCGGAACCTTAATTTGTACGCTTGATTCGACCGCTCCTGTTGCGCGATCCACGGCGACCTGTAAGGGGGAGATGAATGCGGTATCCACGCCAAACGTTGCGATAGCCGCGTCGAAGTATTGCTTGGCCTGGTCTTGTATGTCGCTGGTGGAGACATCGTCATCCGCAAGCAGCTTTGCGCCTGCGAGAGTGGCGCCATCAAGACCGGCCTGAGCCCGGCTTGCGATATCCTGATAGCGCGCAGATTCGATTGCAATACCCATGACCCCGAATAGCACGATACAACTTATGCCAAACAGTATCGTTACACTGCCGCGTTCGTCGCGGAAAATCGAAGGCGAACTTAACCAGTAATTGCGCATGGCTGGAGCTCTCACGTTGTGCTCCGGCCATTACTGAAGGAACTTGTATAAAAATTTCTCTATTTCGAGGACATACCGTTGAGCTTTCTGCTCCTTCTTACGACCAAGGTTGATGAAGTGTTAATGGCGGATATCTGTAAAAAGGATTTGCCGGGTTAGCGGCAACTCTTCAGCGCGCCGCGATCGAAATGAAAGTGATTGGCGTGAGCTGCATTGAAGTCTGGTCCAATGGCGACCCGAAAATAACGGCATGCGCGATTGTGAATGTCCCGCAGAAAGTGCGCTTCGGGCGTATCTCCTTTCCAATGTCTTAACACTGAGATTGAACGCCCATCGGAGAGCGTAAAGGATTCTATATCGATGGCGCTTGCGGTCGCGTGTTGGCTGCGGAAGCCTTTCCAGAACTTGCTGCCGGCGATGTTGCGGCACGCGTAGGTGCCCATGTGCTGGACGTTCGATACGCGCTTGGAGAAATAGCGCACTGCTGCGGGTTGCACCTCGTGTTCTAGCCACATGGTCAGTGCTGCCGCCATTTCGCAGGTGACCTTGTCGGCTGAAAGTCTTGCGCCTCCGGCATGAGACATCCGCACAGCATTTTTCCACCCGCAGCCGTTTTGGAGGGGCGCGTCTTGAATTGCGTCAGCCTCGACGAGCGGGGCCTTAAGAACGGCCTGACAAAGGTTGGCGTCCCCTTTGAGTGCCGCGAGCCGCATATTCAGAAAGTAGGAATTCGCTTCGCTGAGGTTGACGGGCGCAAAGGGGCTGAAGCGCTGCGGCACGAGGCCAAGCCAAAACGCTGCAAAGAGTGCAGCCGGAGCCAAAACAAGGAGAAGCAGGCGTGAGAGTAAATGCCGGGGCTTGCGCATGCGGGGGATCATAACCCGTTCTGGGAACCTGATTACGCACCATAGTCAGCCCACTTGAGGTCATAGTAGGTGACCGGGGGTGTTCTGACGGCGGCGAGTGTCAGC
>JANOKW010000369.1:0-4197 GCA_031419475.1 Hyphomicrobium sp.
GAAAACCTCGCGCTTCGTCGTCTTTTTCTTCGACGCGTAATCGAGTGACGAAAAACTCAGCTGGTTCTCTGCCATCGGACACCCCCTCGAATCATCGAGATCAGTGTGCCATAGTCCGGCAGTTAGTCAGAGGTTCCCTAGGTCCCGGGTCTCGCAAGAAGACTCGCCTAGGATGGCACCTTCTTGCACATCTTCCAGCGTCGAATCCCAATTGGAAAAATTCACGTCCGCTTCGCGCGCTTCAACGCCGTGCTCGATGGCGTCACGCACGATTTGGGCTGGCGCGTAAAACCCCATCGGCTGTGAATTCAACAACGCACATGCGAACGCCGCCGGGTAATGACACTTCAGCCACGACGACACATAGACGAGATGCGCGAAGCTCGCGGCGTGGCTTTCCGGAAATCCATACTCGCCGAAACCCTTGATCTGCGAGAAGCAGCGTTGCGCGAATTCGTGAGCATAGCCGCGCGCCACCATCTGCGAGACCATTTTTTCCTCAAGCAGCCCAATGGTACCGCGCCGCCGGAAGGTTGCCATGGCTTTACGCAACTCATTCACTTCACTGTCTGTAAATTTCGCCGCATCCATGGCGATGCGCATTGCCTGCTCTTGAAACAGCGGCACGCCTTTGGTTTTCCCAAGGATCAGTTTGAGTTCGTCGGCAGCCCCATGCTCGGGCGAGGGCGCGGGATAAACTTCCGCCTCAAGCCCAGAGCGGCGGCGCAGATAAGGGTGCACCATATCGCCCTGGATCGGCCCCGGCCGCACGATCGCGACTTCAATGACGAGATCATAGAAGCATCTGGGCTTCAAGCGCGGCAGCATGTTCATCTGCGCCCTGGACTCGACCTGAAATACACCGAGACTATCGGCGCGGCACAGCATGTCGTAAACTGCTGGATCATCGCGCGGAACTTTAGCCAGTGTCATCGGCAGATTGTGATGTTTTTCGAGAAGCTCGAATGCCTTCCTGATGCAGGTCAGCATGCCGAGTGCCAGAACATCGATCTTCAACAGCCCGAGTGCTGCGATGTCGTCCTTGTCCCACTCGATGAAGGTGCGATCCGCCATCGCCGCGTTGCCGACGGGCACAACCTCGATCAGCGGCCCGCGCGTCAGGATGAAGCCGCCGACGTGCTGCGAGAGATGACGCGGGAAACCCATCAGTTCCTGTGTGATGTCCAGCACGGCCGCGAGCACCGGGTCGTTCGGATCGAGCCCCGCTTCGCGCACATGCTTTTCCGGCAACGTCCCGCCGGATCGCGAGCCCCAGACCATGCCGGCCAGCGCGGCGACTGTATCTTCCGATAACCCCATCGCCTTGCCAACATCGCGCACGGCCGATCGCGCCCGATAGCTGATCACGGTTGCAGCTAATCCGGCGCGGTCGCGGCCGTAGCGGGCGTAAATGTATTGAATGATTTCCTCGCGCCGCTCGTGTTCGAAATCAACGTCGATGTCGGGCGGCTCGCGGCGCGATACCGAGATGAAGCGCTCGAACAGAAGATCAACCTCTGTCGGGTTCACGGCTGTAATGGCAAGGCAATAGCAGACGACCGAATTCGCTGCCGATCCGCGCCCCTGGCAGAGAATGTGACGCGAGCGGGCAAACACCACGATGTCGTGGACGGTGAGGAAATACGGCGCATAATTGAGTTCCGAGATGAGCTTCAATTCGCGTGTCAGAGTGGCGCGCACTTTGTCCGGCACGCCATCGGGAAAGCGGTGCGCGGCGCCTTCCCAGGTCAAGTCTTCGAGATGCCGTTGCGCGTTTTTTCCCGGCGGCACAGGTTCATCAGGGTATTCGTAAACGAGTTCATCGAGGGAGAAACGGCAAGCCTCCACGATATCGAGCGTGCGCAGAAGCGCCGCCTCGTGCCCCTTAAAGAGGCGGGCCATCTCAGAGGAGCGTTTCAAATGCCGTTCGGCGTTGGCTTCGAGTTTAAGACCCGCCTCGTTGATCGTCGTGTGTTCGCGGATGCAGGTCAGAACGTCCTGCAGCGGGCGGCGGTGGCTCGCGTGATAGAGTACGTCGTTGGTTGCGACGAGCGGCGTGCCGCAACGTTCAGCGATTGCCGCGAGCGCCGCTATCCTGGCGCGGTCATCTCCGCGATAGGTGTGCGACGCGGCGAGGTAGAGGGGTGCGGGCTGAAGCGCGGATTTTATGCGCAAAAGGCTTGTTTCAAAACTTGTCCTCGTGGGTCGCGGTTCTCGCAAGGGAGCTCGGCCGGGATGACATGTTTCGATATTCGTTGCGCCTTCACCGTCTGTCATCCCGGCCGGAGCGGCGGCGCGCAGCGTTGACGCGAAGAGCCGGGACCCAGAATTAGTGTCCAGTTTTTTGCTCGTGGGTCGCGGCTCTCGCAAGGGAGCTCGGCCGGGATGACAAGTTTCGATATTCGTTGCGCCTTCACCGTCTGTCATCCCGGCCGGAGCGGCGGTGCGCAGCGTTGACGCGAAGAGCCGGGACCCAGAATTAGTGTCCAGTTTTTTGCCCCTGGGTCCCGGCTCTCGCAAGGGAGCTCGGCCGGGATGACATGTTTCAAGGGCGACGAAAATCTGGCCTTTGGCGTGGGCTGTTACATCGGCCAGGAACAGACTGCACTTGCCCTTCTCCGCACGGCCCTGCCCCAATGAGATCAAGCGGCTTAAGCGGCCGTAGGCTTTGCGGTCTGTTGGAAAGCACAGAAGGCTTGGTGCGTCTTCAAGATCAAGCCTGGCGCCGATGACGAGGCGCAGGCCTGCCTCCTTCGCGGCAACATGCGCGCGCACCACGCCAGCCAGCGTGTTGCGGTCGGCAATGGCGATGGCCTCAAGGCCGAGCGCCTTCGCCTGCGCCACGAGTTCTTCCCCATGCGAGGCGCCGCGCAAAAACGAGAAGTTGGTGGTGACTTGCAGTTCGGCGTAACGCACTTTTTTTGGGCGCCCGCCAAACTCCTTCGTCGAGCCGTCCGCTGGCGCATGACTGTGAGGCGCCCTCATGCGAATAACCCATGCAGGAACCAGCGCGGGGGATCATCGCTCTCGTCTTCTGCCCCGCCGTAAAGCCCATGCCTGAATACCCAGTAGCGGGCGCCGGTCTCGTCTTCGATATCGTAGTAGTCGCGCGCGCGGGCGCTTTTGATTTTGCCCGAGACCAATTGCGCGCCACCACTCGGGCGCAATGCGCTCTGGCCCTTCGGCGCGCTGAACGCGCCGCTCGACACGGCGCCAGATGAAACGCGCGGGCGGGCCATCGGGAATTTCCGCGACAACCGAAATAGGTTCCGGCCGCGCGAACACAAACGGCGGGCGGCGCGGACCTTTGCCATAAGGCCCATACGGCCATGGCGGTTCGTACGTCATCTCCCTCTCTCCGTTAAGTGCAGAAACGGGGAGAGGGAGAGAAACTAGCGCTGGCACACGCACTTCGCTGCGTTCTGGGATGTGAGAGGCGCGGGGCTCAAGGATCGTGATTGTCTCCGCGCCCAAGCGGTTCGACAGCCGGTCGATGAGAGGACCCGGATCATAATCGGCGGCGGCATCGTCGTCCGAGAACCCGTCTTGCACGTCTCTCACGCGGCCGGCGCGCAAAACATCGAGCACCATGAGGTCGATGCCAAAGCCCGCGTCGATGGAATCGAACTTTTCCTTGAGCAGGAGCATCAGATGCGCCCCATCGCGCGACGGCGTGCGCAGTGAGATCGCAATCTCCGCCACGGTTCCGTCCGCCCGATAGAGCGAGAGACGCACGGATCTGGCACCCCGGCCCTTCTCTTTGAGGAGCGCGCTCAGATCTTCGCACAGCGCCATTGCAATTGTTTCGATAGCCTGCCCTGACAGCAATGGCTCGGCAAAAGTGCGCCGCACGGTGAGAACGGGCGGCTCGGCAAGAGGCACGCGCGGCTCTTGCTTCAGCCCAAGCATTTGGTCGAGCCGGGTCAAAACTTCGCCCGCCACATCGCGCGAACGGAAGCGCCGCGCCAGACTTTCCCGCGGCAGGTCGTAAAGCTGACCGGCGCAGCGGAGCCCCAAGCGCTTCAAAAGCAGCACGGCCTTGGCGTCGAGCCGCATACTCTCGACCGGAAAACTGGCAAGCACCGCGCGCTCCGTGCCAGCTGCTGCGAGCGCCCATGTGCCAGCGTCCCCTATGCCGAAGCGGGCGAGCGCGTGGGCGGCCCCAAACGTATCGGCAAGGGCGGCATGCGACGGCAC
>JANOKW010000370.1:0-2975 GCA_031419475.1 Hyphomicrobium sp.
GCGAACCTGCCGCGCCAGCCGAAATCATGCCTCTCTGCAGCGCATATGCAGTCTGCGATTGCGCGATGCCGCTAATGATCTGCGTTGTAAGGATGCCGCCGGCACCGCCGGTGCATATACTGAGGATCAGCAGGCTCAGCGGATCGTAAGGCGTCGATTGCGATGCGTCGCCGCCGAGGCTGCTGCACGCGAGGCTGATGACCAGCAGAGCGAATGCCGAAAGAACCAGCAGGGCCGCGCGCAGCTTCGATGCCCGGTCAGGAGCGGCGGCTGCAATGCTGTGCCGATAAGCGAAATATTCAAGGTAGGGAATGACGACGAAGTTGGTGATCGGGACGAGCATGAACAGCGCCGAATACGGGGTGCGCACATGGGAGCCGCTGAAGACATTGATGTTGCGGATGGCGCGGAAGAAAAAGAAGATGATGGTGCCGAGCATCGCATAGACGCTGGCGATGACGAGAACCGTCAGGGGCATGACGAGCACGGGAGGAACGACATCGGTATCCCAGTTATTCTGTTGCAGGTGCTCGAGGATGGGCTTGCCGACAACCGAGATTGAGACGAGGGCATTGAGCACCGGTGATGCCGAGTGCAGAGACTTGTAACTGGCGTGCTTTGTGGGCAATTCGCGTGCACCCCAGAACGATCGCCCGGTAACGAGCAGAACAATCACGCCGCTGGCGAGGAGAAGGATCGGCAGATACTGGACGACCGTCGATGTCACGCGCCAACCTCCGGCGGCAGACGATGGCGGGTGACACGATCCCAGAGAGCATCTCCGGCGGCGTCTTCAACGGCCGGGTGCGGCCATCGTCCGCTTGGTATCGATGTCCTTGTAGACCTTCACGGCGATCGCGGCCTTTTTCAGGGCCTCGATGCCTTCCGCTCCCGTCATCAGCGGGGTCGTCTTGCTCGCTTTGATGGCGCCGCCAGAAGCAATCGCCAAGGCCAAGGCCGCCATGCTTTCGTTGCTCGGCAATTCGGCGATGAGAACGACGTCGTAGTCACCAAAGCAGAGCCACGCGCCGATAAATTTTCCGCCGACAGCCTCGCACATCTGGCGACCGACGGTTTCAACCCGGTTTTGCGGGTTCTTGATCTGGTTGGTCCAAGCGTCCGCAGTATAGGCTGCTTGATACATGAAGGTCGCCATATCAGACTCCAGTTCTCAGCGTGTTGCAAACCGCACTCGTCCGTCTCCGAGGCGCCCAAAACCGCTGGGCCCCACTGCGCTCTCAAATTCACTCCGGCGCTTACACCTGAGATCGACCCTTGGTGATTTGGCACCCCGATATGCCCCCACTTCGCCAGCTGAAGCAACATTTCCCGAAGGGATAGCGCACTTCCTCACGCAAACGCGATTTGAATGTCAGCGCCTGCTCGCGTATTGAACGACGATCACTATCGATCGAACCGGAGCAGCCTCATGGATTACATGCCACTCATCATGATGGGAATTATGGGTCTCGCCGCGGGATGGATCGCCAACCAGCTGATCAACGGCGGGAGGGGTGATCTCGTCAACTCTCTCGTCACGGGCGTCGTTGGCGCCTTTGTCGGTGGATACATTCAGCGCTACGCCAAACTCGACCTGACAAAACTCGGGAATCCACTGCTCGAAGAATTGGCTGTGGCGGTTATCGGCGCCGTGGCCGTGATCATTGTTGCTCGCGCGGTGGCCAAGCCGAGTGGTTGACGCGATGATGCTGAACATGAGGCCCGAACATGCTCATTCGTCTCATCGCGCTCGTCATCGTCGGAACTTCCCTCGGTGGCTACCTACCTGGCGGCTTGACTGGACAGTTCCCGTGGGTTGTTTGGCTCACGGCCACGCTCATCGTGTTCGGCGGTCCACGCATGCTCCGCTGGGCAACCGGCAGAGCAGTGACATTGAACCGTCGAGTCTAACTCGATAGCATGGGAGCGGCACAGCGCCCAGCCGGCCTCAGCTTTGCTCCCCGGCACGCAGCTAGGAGTTACCCGACTTTGCAGCACCTCGACTGGGCGATCGAGGTGGTAGACCTCGCGAGGGGTTCGTAGTCGATCGATGTCAAAAGGGAGACCTTGCGCCGCAGCTGGCCGGCGGAATGCGCCCAAAGCAGGTTTTTTTAGCCTATACCTTTTCGTCAAGTGCAGCCCGATTGGCTGCAACACCAGTCGATGGAGGTGACAGACACCATGGCACAAAACCAACCGTTCGAAGTCCCGCAGCAGTTGCGTGAACTTGCGGAGAAGAACGTTGAACAAGGACGCGCCGCTTACGCCCAATTCATGGACGCGATGATCCAAGCATCAAGCATGTGGCTTGGCGCCATGCCTGGAAACGGTGCGGCGTCGGGGTTTAAAGTGGCTCAAGAGCGGAGCATCCGCTTCGCCAAGCAGAACGCCGAAGCTGGTTTCGCCCTCGCGAGCGAACTCGCAAATGCCGCGAACATGACCGACATTCTCGCCATTCAGAGTCGGTATGCGCAGACCCAAATGCAGGCCTACGCCTTGCAGGCGCAGGAACTCGGGAGGCTCATGACGGAAGCTGTTCAGGCCGCGCAGCAGCAAAAGTGATATCCAGGTTACGTCGCTTTCTGCGACACGGACGAGTCCTCTCCCGTTCTCCCGTTAGTGGTTCGTCACCGTTCCCACTTTGTACAAAAGGCGCATAGTGTAACGAGTGCGCGCAGGCTGCTGACGGGCGTGTCGCCCCCTAGAGCAGAAGTGGGCAGCCTGTCGGCTCTCTTCGGGTCTCGGCCCCGCAGAAGGCTGCCGATGCACCGTAGAGCATGTGCGAATCGTTTCAATTGCGCCATGAATGCAAGCAAGTAATTTCATTTATCCCCATGTGTTGCGCCTTGTCGCTGCGCGTGGCAGCACCCATCTGCCCGGCTTTCAAGCGGCAGACCGAAGTGGAGCATGTCCAATTGGGATGATGACGAATACGCCAACCAACAGCGCGCTGCGTGAGCGGCGGATTGGATTCC
>JANOKW010000371.1:0-17515 GCA_031419475.1 Hyphomicrobium sp.
GAAGCCTGAGAAACACCGCTGGAATGCCTCACACCCAAAGACCAAGAGACCAAAAACGTTCAATCGGACGACAGAGACGAAAAAAACAGTCTACGGTCGCCCCAAGTTCAACAGCCTGTTAGAGCGGCGATTTGTCGGGCAACGTCGTTAAAGTCAGCGCACAAACAATTCTGATTATTCACTCCGCAAAGCTTCTTTATTCACTCCGCAATGCTTCGATGGGATTGAGGCCTGCGGCCCGCCGCGCCGGGAAGAATCCGAAAAAGACGCCCGTTAAGCCGGCAGCTGCCAGCGCGATGAGAATAACGCCCGGCGAAATAAGTACTGGCCATTGTGCAGCGCTTGCAACGGCGGACGCGGCACCAACACCAAGCGCCGTGCCTATCAGTCCCCCAATCAGACAAAGCGTGATGGCTTCAACCAGGAATTGCCGCATGATATCGCGCCGGCGGCCGCCTACTGCCATGCGCAATCCGATTTCGCGTGTGCGCTCGGTAACTGACACAAGCATGATATTCATAATGCCGATACCGCCGACAATCAGCGACGTAATCGATGTCGCTGCGAGCAAATACGTCATTGTACTCAGCACTTCGGTGCGCGCCTTCATGAATTCGGCGAGATTGCGCACATTGAAATCGTCTTCGCTTCCGGGTTGTATTTTGCGCCGCGCCCGCATAACGGCTTCGATTTCCTCTTGCGCGTCTTTCAAATCCGTCGCGGGATCGAATTTGATATAGATCTGGCCTGCCTGATCGGTCGTCAGCAAACTCTTGCCCAGAATTTGATTTCGTGCCGTCGTCATCGGCAGAAGCACGAGATCGTCTTGATCGCGCCCGAAACTCGACGGGCCTTTGATGGCCAGCACGCCGATCACAAGAAACGGCGTATTCTTAACGCGAATAGTGGAGCCGACCGCATCGCTTCCCTGAAACAATTGCTTTACGACCGTCTCACCAATGATCGCCACTTTCGCCGTGGCGCGTATGTCCTGCTGGATGAAATCGCGGCCCGCCACGACGGGCCAGTCGCGCACGGACAAGAAATCGGCATGGACGCCGCTCAGGGTCGTTGTCCAGTTCGTGTTGCCAAAAACGACCGGGCCCGAACCATTGAGCTGCCCCGATATCGCCATCACACCCGTGACCTTTTCGCGGATGGCCGTCATATCGGCTTCCGAGAGCGGCCGGTCGGTCCCAGCGCCCGCCGAGCGTCCCATGACACGGCTGGAGCCTGAAAAAATAACCAGCATGTTGGAGCCGAGCGAAGCAATCTGCTTTTCAACTTCGCTGCGCGCGCCAGAACCAACCGCAACCAGCACGATCACGGAGGCGACGCCGATAATGATGCCGAGCGTTGTCAGGATCGAGCGAAGCAAATTTGATCTGAGCGCCGTCCACGCGACGCCAAGACTATCCCACAAGCTCATGTCGCACCTCCTGCTGCTGCGTGCTTCTTAGCGCGCGTCTCTTGCCGCACGTCGTCGATAATCTTGCCGTCACGGAACGTGACGCCCCGGTGGGCATATTCTGCAATATCTGCCTCGTGGGTGACCAAAATAACGGTCAGACCTTCAGCGTTCAACTTCGAGAAGAGCAACATGATTTCTTCCGAGGTCTTGCTGTCAAGCGCGCCGGTTGGTTCATCCGCCAAGAGGATTTTCGGATCATTGACCAGCGCGCGCGCAATCGCCACGCGCTGCTGCTGGCCGCCCGAAAGCTGGCGCGGGTGATGATCGAGCCTATCGCCCAAGCCAACTTGACTCAGGCGCTCGCGGGCCCGCGCTTCAGGGTCGGCAGGACGGGGATGTGCGTAAAGCAACGGCAGCATAACCTGCCGCAGCGCTGTCGTGCGCGCCAACAAATTGAACTGCTGAAACACGAAGCCTATACTTCGATTGCGCATGTCAGCGAGTTCGTCGGCATCCATGTTGCCGATATCCCGGCCATCGATCGACAGAGTGCCTGATGTCGGCACATCGAGCGCGCCGATCAAATTCATCATTGTCGACTTGCCAGATCCTGACGTGCCCATGATGGCGACGAAATCGCCTTCCGCAATCTCAAACGTTACGCCATCGAGTGCGCGAACCGTTTGCTCGCCCATTGTATAGACCTTGGTGACCTTTTCGGCGCGTATGAGCACTTTGGCTGCCAGTCCGGGTGGCTGCTTCGTTGCTGGCTTTGCATCGCCCGCGGCGTGGGTCACACTCATTTCTTTGCTTCGCGGGTCCGCACGATGACACGCTCGCCCTCCGCCAGCTGCCCGCCGGCAATTTCGGTGAACTGGTCGTCCGAGATACCGAGGCGCACAAAGCGCCGCTCCGGTTGAGCGTTGGCCGCAATCACATGCACGCCGCCTGCCTTGGAATTTTCACGCCCACTTTTCCACTTGTCGAACAAGGGCCGCTGCTGCTCGGAAAGCGTCGGCCGCAACGTCTGCTCGATTAACGCTTGCATACGCTGACGCATGGCGGCCGGATCGGCAACATCGGCAGACACGCCGCCCGGCGCCGTCTGCCGCTGTGCCATGAGTTTCTTGATCTCTTCGCGTACTGCTTGCTCCTGCTCGGACGTCAGCTGCAGATCGTCTTTCAAGCGCGTCAGCATTCGCGCGCTGCGGTCGGCTGGGTTGCTGGCGCCCGCCGTTTCACCACGCGGTTTGAAACGCAGCGCGTCGTTTGGCACGCGCAACGCGTCGTCTTTCTTCGCCACTTCGATCTGAACGTTGGCGGTCATGCCTGGAAAGAGCTTCCGGTCGTCATTCGACGCTTCGATGATGACAGTGTAGGTCACGACGTTGTTGAGTTCCGTCGCAGCTAAGCGAACCTGTGTGACCTTGCCTTCGAAAGTCCGGTCTGGGTACGCGTCAACGGTGAAGCCAACCTTGTTGCCCTCGGCAACAACGCCGACGTCGGCTTCGTTGACCTGGGCTTCGATGCGGATGCGCCGGATGTCCTGCGCGATCTTGAAGAGCTCCGGCGCCTGCAAGCTCGCCGCCACCGTCTGCCCAATATCGATCGTGCGTGAAATTACTGTGCCATTGATTGGCGAAATGATCTTGGTGCGTTCGAGATCGACGTCGGCCTGTTTCAAAGCGGCCTCTCGCTGCGTGATGACAGCTTTGGCGCTTTCAATTTGTGCCTTGGCCACGTCGATTTCAGCTCCAGCGATTGCCAGATCGCGGTTGGCATTTTCGAGCGTTGCCGTTGCCGCAAAACCTTTTTTTTGCAAAGCCTCCTGGCGCTCGCTGGCGCGCTCGGCTTGATCGCGAACGGCTTCGCCACGTTTCAATGCCGCTTCCTGGTTTGTCAGGCCGGCACGCGCCGCTAAGAGATCCGCCCGCGCCTGCGCAACTTTCGCCTCAAACGTCCGGGCATCGATTGTCGCCATGACGTCGCCGGCTTTGACCTCGCTGTTGAAATCAACCCAGAGTTTATCGACCTGGCCAGACAGCTGTGAGCCAACAGAAACCGTCACTAGCGCCCGCACCGGACCCGAGGTCGAAACGAGCTTGCGTATCGAGCCCTTGGAGACTTCAACCGTATCGTACTCCAAGCCCGACTGCGGCGACTGGGATGGTGACAGCATCCACACGGCCGCTAACCCTGCTGCCGCCACCGGCACCGCAAGAGTGAACAAATATTTCAGTGGCTTAGCCATTGGCACCTAGGGGCTCCCCAGCGCTGCCGCGCAACAATAGAGTAGAAACGGCATTTCAACGCAGTTCCGTCGATAAAGTCTTTACGAACGCCACATTGCCCCTAAAGTTCGGCCTGCGTTGCATATGGCCCTGCGCAACCTCTCTGACAACCTGATCATACGGGTCAAATTGGTGTCATGGAACGCCCGGGGGGCCACAGAGGTTTGCCAGTTGGGCCCTGTCCGGTTACTGTCCGCTCTTACCGATACCTAGCCTCCACCCTCCGAGGAGAACCAAAACGTGACCTTGAAGCTTCCCGACCTCCCATATGCCTACGACGCGCTCCAGCCCTATATGTCGGCTGAAACTCTGCAGTTCCACCACGACAAGCATCACCTTGCTTACGTGGATAACGGCAACAAGCTGCTTGCCGGATCAAAGTACGAAGGCAAGAGTCTCGAAGACATCTGCAAAGCCGCCTTCGCCGACAAGAACGCCGGCCTCGTTAACAACGTTGGTCAGCACTGGAACCACATGCAATTCTGGTCCTGGATGAAAAAGGGCGGCGGCGGCAGGAAGCTGCCCGCCAAGCTTGAAAAGCTCATTGAGGAAGCCGGCGGCTTCGACAAAGTGCGCGGCGACTTCATCAACGCGGGCCTCACGCAATTCGGCTCGGGCTGGGCTTGGCTCACGATTAAGGACGGCAAACTTGAAGTTGCCAAGACCCCTAACGGCGAAAATCCGCTGATGCACGGCGCCAAGCCGATCCTCGGCTGCGACGTGTGGGAGCACAGCTATTACATCGACTATCGCAATGCGCGGGCCAAATATCTCGAAGCCTGGTTCGACCACCTTGTGAACTGGGAACACGTCGAAGAGATGATGGGCTAAGGCCGTCTCGCAAGATTTGCGCTCGCATCCGCTCTAAAGTTGGGGCGTCCGTGGTATGATGCTCCAATCCAGCGTCGTGCCCCGGGCGCCCCACCCACGAGCACCAAATGTCATTCACAGCTCTCCGCCTTTCCGCCGTTGATCTCTTCAAGCAACTCCCGGCTGACGATCTCGCACAACTGGAACAGCGCCTTGTGCCTTTGCTCGTTCGCCGCGGCGTTGAGCTTGTGCGCCAGGGCGATGCAGCGGACGCACTCTACGTCGTCGTCTCGGGCCGCTTCTCGGTTGAAGCCACCGGCAGCCCGGAACCCATCGCCGAAATTTCCTCCGGATCTCCGATTGGCGAAATCGCCTTCTTCGCGGGCGGCCTGCGCACCGCCACCGTGCGTGCCATCCGCGACAGCGTCGTCGTCAAACTGACCCGCAGCGACTTCAACGCCATTTCCGCGCGTTCTCCCGCCATCTGGCACGCGATCACGGCAAAGCTCGCCGAGCGGCTTGCCACTGAAACCCGCAAGACCATTCAATTGCAAAACAAACCGGGCCCAAAGCCGCGGCCGCGCACGCTGGCACTCGTCCGCGCTGGAGAGCGTCCCATTCCCCCGGCCTTTCTCGCGAGCTTTAAAGATGCCGCGCGCCGGCGCCCGGGCACGCTTCTCATTTCCTCGCAAACCCTGACCGATCACATTCCTTGCGGCGAAATCGAAACACTTGACGCCACCCGCACGCTCAACGAACTCGAAGGCCGTTTCGACACAATCGTCTTCATTGCCGACGACGCGCTCACACCATGGAGCGAAAAGGCGATCCGCCAAGCCGATGAAGTTTTGCTCGTCGGCGCGCAAGTCGATCTTCCCCCCGGCACAGACGTCCCGGCCAACGCACTTGAAAGCTTTCTGTTCAGTCTCGAACGCAAGCCGCGCTGCCGTCTCGTCATCGTCCATCAAAGCGCGCATGAGGGCGCGGGCACCGTACAGGGAACACGATACTGGCTGGCACCCCGCCAACCCGAAATGCACCACCACGCCGCCCTTGGCTCATCGGCCGATATCGAAAGGCTTTGGCGCTTCATCAAAGGCGAAGCGCTCGGCTTTGTCGCTTGCGGCGGCGGCGCTTACTGCGCGGCACACATCGGCATTTACAAAGCCTTCGGCGAAAACAACATCGGCTTCGATTGTGTGGGCGGAACCTCGGGTGGGGCTGCCATGGCTGCGGCCTTCGCGCAAAACGTGCCCGCCGCTGAGATCGATGCCCGCGTGCATCGCATGTTTATTCTTGGCAAGGCACTCTCCCGCTACACGCTGCCGCGCTACAGCCTGCTCGACCACACGCAATTTGACTCTCATCTTGCGCGCGAATACGGCGACGTGCGCATCGAAGATTTGTGGAAGCCCTACTTTGCCGTCTCCATGGACCTCTCGGACTACGCGGTTGAAGTGCATCGCACTGGCCCGGTGTGGGAAGCGATCCGCGCCAGCGCATCGATCCCAGCGCTGCTGCCACCCTTCTACACCAGCGACGGCCGTATGCTGGTTGACGGCTCCGTCGTCTCCAACGTGCCCGTCGATGTCATGCACCAATTGAAAAGCGGACCAAACGTCGTCGTCAGTTTCAAACCGCCAGCGGGCGAGCGTTTCGCGGTCGACTACAAAAGCCTTCCCGCGCGGCGCGATTTGTTGAGACGGTACCTGAACCCATTTACACGCAGCGGCTTGCCGAAGGCGCCCTCCGCAGCCACTGTTCTCGTGCGCAGCCTGATGGCCAACCACAGCCACTTCGAACGCCAGCTTGAGCCGGACGATTGGCTGCTCGTCCCGCCAACGGACGTCAACATGGGCGCGCTTGATTGGCGCCGACACACAGAACTCGTCGAGACCGCATATCGGTATGCGTTGGAGGAGATTGAAGGGCGGAAAAAAGTGTAGGGCCCAATAAAAAACGCCGGACCTTTTTAAGATCCGGCGTTCAATTTAGGCCCACTTTTCGAGCCTAGTCAGTATGCCACAAAGGACCGCTGCGCTCAAGATACAATCAGCGTTAACGGCGGAGATATGCGAATTGCCGTAGGTCGTGGGTGAGCACTTCCTCGCGAACACTGAGGAGCCAAATACCGAAGTCGTCGGGGTTCGCAAGATGGCTCACCCAAACCCACCCGCCTACCTTCTCGTAATCGACTTGACGATGATATTCTTGATCGTGGTCGCAGCCGTGCGGGCAATCGAGCGCTGCAATTCCTTGCCGATCATGTCGCCCATGCCCTGCTGCTTGCGCCCTGTCGTGGAACTGCGTCCGCCGCCGAGCACGCCGCCGAGCCAGCCGCCGATGCCGCCGCCCGCGCTTGCTTCCTGCTGGGCTGCTTCCTTCTTTTGCCCGAGAATTTCCCGCGCGCTTTCGCGGTCCAGCTTCTCTTCGTATTTACCATAGTAAGGGCTGTACTCGATGACGCCCCGGCGCTCTTCTTCCGACACCGGGCCAATGCGCCCTTCCGGCGGGCGGATCAGCGTGCGCTGCACGATCGACGGCTCGCCCTTGTTCTCGAGCATCGACACAAGCGCTTCACCCACCTTCAATTCCTTAATGGCAACCTCCGTCTTCAGATCCGGATTCTGCCGGAAGGTTTTGGCCGCCGCATCAATGCCGGCCTGATCCTGCGGCGTGAACGCGTTCAAGCGATGCTGAATACGGTTGTTCAACTGGCTCGCGATTGTGCGCGGCACGTCGGCCGGGTTCTGCGTGATGAAGTAGACGCCAACGCCCTTCGAACGCACGAGGCGCGCGATCTGCTCGATGCGGTCCATCAAGGCTTTCGGCGCGTCGTCGAAAAGCAAATGCGCTTCGTCAAAGAAGAACACCAGCTTAGGCTTGGGCTGATCGCCAACTTCAGGCAGCGTTTGCCAGAGCTTCGACAACATCCACAGAAGGAACGTCGCGTAAACACGTGGCGCTTGCATTAGCTTGTCGGCTGCCAGCACGTTGATGATGCCGCGCCCGTCCGGGGCCACGCGCAAGAGGTCGTTGATGTCGAGCGCCGGTTCGCCGAAGAAATGTTCAGCCCCCTGCTCCTCGAGCACGAGCAAACGGCGCTGGATCGAGCCGACCGATGCTGCGGCGACATTGCCATACTTCGATTGCACTTCCTTGCCGCGCGCGCTGAGATCGTTCAACAGAGCGCGCAAATCCTGAATATCGACGAGGCCCATGTTCTCGTCGGCGGCGACGCGAAACGCGATGTTCAAAACGCCTTCCTGAACTTCGTTGAGTTCCAACAGCCGCGCCATCAACAGCGGCCCCATGTCGGCAACCGTCGCGCGGATCGGATGGCCTTGCTCGCCAAACACATCCCAGAACACAGATGGGAAAGCTTGGTTCTGATATCCCTCAAGCCCAATTTCCTGCGCGCGCTTGACGAGAAAATCCTTCGGCTCGCCAACAGCCGCAACGCCGGAGAGGTCGCCCTTGATGTCGGCGGCAAAGACGGGCACGCCCGCAGTTGAAAAACCTTCGGCCAAAATCTGCAGCGTCACTGTTTTGCCGGTGCCGGTCGCGCCCGTGATGAGCCCGTGGCGGTTGGCGAGGCGCAAATCCAAGTACTCGTTCTTGACGCTTTTGCCGACGTAGATCTTACCGTCTTGGAGGACTGACTGGCTCATGGTTTTCACCGCTTTTCTGCAGGACCTGGTTTGGCAACGCCGACTCGGGCCTCGCCCGTTTAAGCCGCCCTCTTGACACGCCGATACGGCGTTTGCAAACAACGTTGCATAACTCATCCGCCGGAAAACTGGCGTGAACTGGCAAACAGTTGTTCGGCCAAACCGGTAGCGTCATTCTTAAGCCCAAAATGGGCGCGGCAATAGGGCAGCCCGGAGCGCCATTTTTGCCCTCGTCGCCAGGCGCTTCCGGCCGCTATACAGAAACTGCAGCACATGACGTCCAAGGATCGCGCCACGATGACATCGCCCAACCCGGATCAGAAACCCGATCTGAAATTAGCCTCGGGCTTTCCCGCACCTGGATTTGAGCATTGGCGCGGCATGGTCGAGAAGGCTCTCAAAGGCGCAGATTTCGACAAGCGTCTCGTCACGCGCACCGCCGACGGCATCGCCGTCAAACCACTCTACGCCCGCACCGACGCACTCGTCTCCGCTGAAGGCGCGATGCCGGGCGTTGCCCCCTTCACGCGTGGCACGTCCGCCGTGCGCGAGGGCCTCGGCTGGAACATTGCCACGATGCACATCGAGAGCGACCCCAAGGCCGCGAATGCCGCGATTCTCGAAGACCTCGAAGGTGGCGTCAACGTCATCGTTTTGCAAATCGGCGGCATCGGATTGCCAGCCACCAAAGAAGCGCTCGACGTTGCGTTGAAAGACGTCATGCTCGACGTGTGCCCGATTGCGCTCATCGCCGGGGAAGCTGCGTTCGATGCGGCTGGCGCGCTTTCCGCCGTGTGGGCCGCGCGCAATATCCCAAATGACCAGCGTTGCGGTTCCTTCGGCGCAGACCCATTTGGCACACTCGCGCTCCAGGGACATCTGTCGGACGTTATCGACACAGCGCTCGCGCGCGCTGTGGCACTTACCAAACTGGCGCTTCCTTTGCCGCGCGTCAGTGCGCTTTCGGCCAATGGCGCCGTGTATCATGTTGCTGGCGCCACCGAAGCACAGGAACTCGCCTGCATGTTGTCCACACTCGTCGCGTACTTGCGCGCTTGCGAGAAGGGCGGCGTTGCCCCCAAGGACGCACTGCCAAAAATTTCCGTGGTGCTCTCGGCCGACGCGGACGAATTCTCGACAATCGCCAAGCTCCGCGCCGCCCGCCAACTCGTATGGCGCATTGCAGACGCCTGCAAAGCTGGAGACGCCGCCGCGCGGGTCCGCTTCGCCTGCCCGACATCGTACCGCATGATGGCCAAGCGCGATGCCTGGACCAACATCTTGCGAACGACCATTGCTTGCACCGGGGCCGCACTTGGCGGCGCGGACGCTATTTGCGTGCTGCCCTTTACATTTGCACTCGGCAAGCCGGATGCATTTGCACGCCGCGTCGCCCGCAACATCCAGATCGTGTGCCAGGAAGAATCGAACCTCGGCCGCGTCACCGATCCCGCCGGCGGCTCGTGGTACGTCGAACACCTGACCGCCGAAGTCGCCAAGAAAGCCTGGGATATTTTCCAGGATATCGAGGCGCGCGGCGGCATAGTCGAAGGGCTCACGTCCGGCTACGTGCAAGAAATGATTGCGCGCGCGGCAGAGGCCCGCGCCAAGCAGATCGCAACGGGACGTATTGAGCTGACCGGCGTCTCTGCGTTTCCTATTCTCGGCGACGACAACATCAAGACGGAACCCTGGCCAAAGCCCTGGGCTGCACACGCTTCACCTTCCGCCATTACCGTAACTCCCTTGAAGCCGCAGCGCTTAGGCGAAGCCTTTGAAGACTTGCGTGACGCGGCGGATGCCGCGGGCGGTTACAACGTGTTCCTCGCCAGCATGGGCGAAATCGCCGATCACAACGTGCGCACCACGTGGGCGAAAAACTATCTGGCGGCCGGCGGCATCGAAACGATCATCAGCGACGGCTACGAGTCTGCGGCCGTTGCCGCCGCCGCATTCAATAATTCCGGCACGACCGTTGCCTGCATCTGCTCGTCCGACGCCGTCAACGCCACGCACGCCGAAATAACGGCACGCGCGCTCAAGGCCAAAGGCGCCACTTGGGTCATGATGGCCGGCCGTCCCGATCCCAAGGACCCTGCTAAGGACGCCGCACTCCGCGCCGCCGGCGTCGATCAGTTTTTGTATGCCGGCGCGGATGCCGTGGCTGTTCTGATGGGGTTGCATGAGCAATTGGACGGATGATCCGCGATGAAAAAAGCCAAAGTTGACTACGCCCCTGGCTTTCACATTCTTGCCGGCGACGAGCGATCCCAAGCCGCAACACTTGTCATCCAACCTGGCAAGCACGTTGGCGGACCTGAAAACAAACATCGCGGCGCGGATCAGTGGATCTATGTCGAGAGCGGCAGCGGCGAAGCGACCGTTGATGGAAAAACCTATCCGCTCGAAAAAGGATCACTAATCCTGATCCAGCGCACGGAAGCACACGGCTTTCGCAATACAGGCAGCACGCCATTGAACATCCTGACGTTTTACGTGCCGCCCGCTTACGGCGAAAATGAAAACGAGCTCCCCGCCGGCCAGCCTTAAATTGCTTACATTTGAAACATCCCACTTTATTTTGGTAACGATAACTCTTGTGCGGCTACCGGCGATCCCCATCTAAGCGCATAATATGCGTGCGGCAGTTCATTGCGTGCGGTAATTGTCCAAATTTGGAGGGAGCAGTGCGCCGCCCCGTGTGCGTTAGAATGTGAGCGACTATTTCCTCAAGCGTTTTAATTCCTTGTACGTCCGCCCTTGCAGATTTGGAGCCAATAATCATGCAGATATCTTCGAAGTTCGCGATTGCCGCGGCGGCCGCCCTGAGCGCGGCTGGCGCAGCACCCGTCGTCTACGCGCAGGCGACGAGCCGCGGCGCGGAATTGATTGCAGCCGACAAGGGCCGTATTACCGGCGAGGTGGTTGCTGACTTCGGTTCGCGCAGCCTTTCCAGTTCAACCGGCCTTGACCTTTACACCATAAACAATCTCAAGGCTGCCGATCTGATGGTGCTAAACGGTACAGTCACCCGGACGCCGGAAAAGAGCCTGAGTTACTCAGTGAAGTTCGATCTCTTCAATCCGAAAAGTCCGTCTCAAGTTGCAAAGGAAGCCGCCATCTTACGTGGCGACGTCGTTATCGATCAGACCGGACGCTACGATCCGGCCGCCGGAAAATTGCGCATTGATGTTGTGAAGGGCACCCAATCGACGTCTGCTTACAGAGGCGGGCTCCAGGGCCGCGAAGTCACGCGCTGGTGGGAACTCACCGAACAACTTAAGCAGGCACAGAAGTCTGCGGCGAAAGAGTACAGCCGCGTCGTCCAAGGCAAGACGATCAAAATTTCGGTGCTGAAAACCGATCCGTTGAAGTTCGATGCGCTCGTGCTCGCGACAGGTCCGTTCTCCTATTTGCCCGAGACGACGGTGCGCGGCAGTCTCGATTACGACTACGAGCTCGGCAATTGGCTCCTCGACAATAACGGTTTGACGCTGAATTATCAGCTGGGCGAGAAAGTCATCAATGACCGGATCACCGGATCGATCCGCTATGCCGAAGAAGCAGGCAGCGCGGCCGTCGACGGCAAGAAGGTCGCTTATACAGGCTACTATGAATACAATTTGCGCCTCAACGAGGAGGCGCAGAAATCGGATGCATCCTTCTTCGAAGGCGATGCGAACGCTCAGGCCGATGCCTTCTTCTCTTCGTCCGACCAGTCGAAGCCCGGAATTTATGGCAAGGTTTATTTCGAGGACTCGGAAGACAATTGCAGATCGGCGAAAGGCGAAGACGGCGCGCCGAAATGCGTTGGGCCGACCAAGTCCGTGATTACTTACGATCTCAAGACATCGGGTCTCACCTATGCTCAGCTCGCGGCCTGGATAAAAATCGAGCAGATGGTGATCGGGCCTTTCACCGACGAGTAGGCTCAATATCCGTCGTCGCCCCGATACCGATTATAACGGCTATACCGGTTGTAGCGAGACCGGCCCTCATACTGCTGCCGCGGTTCATATTGCGCCCGATAGTCATGACACGCACCCGCCTCGTCGACTTGAACGAGATCGCCGTAGTAATCGATGTGGATGTGATAGCGCTGCCCGCGTTTGCAGGCGACGAAGCTGTATGGTGGGGTCGATCGCTCGGTTTGTATGGCGTAATAACCCAAATCTCGGAGCTTATGTTTGGCTTCGTAAAACGAGTGTACGCGCACGACAATCGAGTTTTGCTGCGTGGCGGCGAGACCATTTACAGTGCCGCCTACGCCTGCCGCTTGGACGCTGGAAACGCTTGCCAGAAGCAATGCCAATCCGCTGGCAATAGTGAGGGGTCTTATCGTCATTGTGATCACTCCGTCGCATGACGTGCTGCTGAATGCGCAAAATATGTTGCGCCTTCCATTCGCGGCCCGCACCGCATTCACATGATGGCACCTCGAAACTGAATGCCGACGTAGCGCGCCGTTCATTGCCGGTTCAGAATTCGTCGAGGCGTGGGCAAATCGGGTGCGGCACGCAATGCCGTTTGCGCGAGCCCTCGTTCTTCCCGCCGCTATTCCCCAGCCTCGTCATCCCGTCGCCGCTCGCGCTCAACTCACGTCATCCCCGCGCTGACGCCACGCGAATGCGCGGCGTCAGGTCTCCGGCGGGGACCCCGCCAAGCATCACTGGGGCACGAAAACACCGCTGCCGTTCGAGCCAAAGATTCTTTTCCAATTGCTGGCTTGACCGGATCCCCCGTTGTTCCCGCGCGTTTCACGCGCAGGCGCCGGGGTGACAGAGTTTTATTCCGCCGCTTGCAGCATGTTCGCAAGATCTCGTCCCGCTGTCGCGGGCGGGAGGGGCTTATTGTCAGCACGATAGATCGAAATTGCTTCGTCTACAATCTGGCACAGTTCATCGAACACAGCGCGCTCGTCGCTGCCGTGACAGCCGCCGAAAATGAGGCCCGGTGCGCTGCCGACGTAAACCTGGTCTTCCTCAGACCACTCGACGATTTTGACGTAACGATCACTTTGTTTCATGCTTGCGACTCCTTAATCGCGCTTGTTCCGATTGCATACCCCAACTGCTTTTTCAACTTCTCAACCAGGTCCTCCGCCACGCCCTTCGTCATCCTCGATGCGGCGAGCCCGTCGAGACGCATCGGGGATCCAGCGAGTTAAGCGCCGAAGGCTCAATCGAGCGATAGAAGTTTTGCGCTGGATCCCCGGCCCGCGCAAGGGCTTGGCCGAGGATGACGAATGTAAACCTCACCCCGACGCTTGTTCAGCCAAAATCGACACCGCCGACCGTATCGGCGATGCCGTTGATGTGGAAAAGTATATGCTCGAGCCGTGCGCGAGGGTGCTTGGTCGCCGCCATCAGAACACCCGGATGGCTTCGTTTTCGATGGCCGGACGGTAGAACTCGATGAGACCTGCGCGCGTCGTATAATCGACCTTGGTCGCGAGGCGCGCCGAGAGTACTTCGTAGATTTCCATGAAGCGCGAGAGGTCGAGGGTCTGGCCCGGCGCAACATCGACGAACACGTCAACGTCCGACTCGTCCGACGCCTCGTCGCGCGCGTGAGAGCCGTATAGGTAAAAGCGCCGTCGCGCCCTGAGCCCGGATCATAGGCTCGGCATCTCGTAAGCGGGAAATGACTTCTGCGCGGTTCATAACGGGGAGTTTGAAGCCTTGCCGAAAATTGTCAAGTCGATGACCGTTCTCTTTAGCCGGAGAAAGCGGCGCGATGGATCCCGGGCACATGGCCCAGGACACTGGGTGTCACCCCGCCACTTGTTCCGATACATATCCCAACTGCGCATTCAACTTCTCAACCAGGTCCGCCGCAGCGTCCGGAATGTTCGTGCCCGGACCGAACACGGCCTTGGCGCCCATACGAAACAGCTCGTCGTAATCGGCCGGAGGGATCACGCCGCCGACGACGATCATGATGTCGCCGCGCCCCTCTTTGTCCAACGCCGCTTTCAATTCGGGTACCAGCGTCAAATGTCCGGCCGTCAACGATGACACGCCGACGACATGGACGTCGTTCTCGACCGCCTGACGTGCCGCTTCATCAGCGGTCGCAAACAGCGGCCCGATGTCGACGTCGAAGCCCAAATCCGCAAACGCCGAAGCGATCACCTTTTGCCCGCGGTCGTGGCCATCTTGTCCCAACTTCGCAATGAGTATGCGCGGGCGCCGCCCATCGTTCTTGTCGAACGCTTCAACCAGCTTCTTGACGCGATCCATACTCGGATTCATCGCCGCTTCCTTTTTGTAGACCCCGCTTATCGCCCGGATTTCCGCCTTATGCCGGGTGAAAACTTTCTCAAGCGCAAAAGAAATTTCGCCGACCGTCGCCATTTTGCGCGCGGCCTTGACCGCGAGATCGAGCAAATTGGCGTTGCCCTTCGCCCCTTCAGTCAGCGCATCAAGCGCCGCCTGCACATCCACCTCGTTCCGCTCGCTGCGCAGCCGCGCGAGTTTGGCCAGCTGCTGCTCGCGCACGCTCTTATTATCGACTTTCAGGAAGTTGATCTCGTGGTCGCCCTTGATCTTGAACTTGTTGATGCCCGTGATCGTCTGACGTCCACTGTCGATGCGCGCTTGCGTGCGGGCCGCGGCTTCTTCGATGCGCATTTTCGGAATGCCGGCCGCAATCGCCTTCGCCATACCACCCTGCTCTTCGATTTCGGCGATATGCAACAGCGCCTTCTGCGCCAGATCGTGCGTCAGGCGTTCGACGTAATGCGACCCACCCCATGGATCGATCGTGCGGCAGGTGCCGCTTTCCTGCTGCAACAGAAGTTGCGTGTTGCGAGCGATGCGGGCCGAGAAGTCCGTCGGCAAGGCAATCGCCTCGTCAAGTCCATTGGTGTGCAGCGATTGCGTGTGCCCTTGCGTTGCCGCCATCGCCTCTAGGCACGTGCGCGTCGCGTTGTTAAAAATGTCCTGCGCGGTGAGACTCCAGCCGCTCGTTTGCGAATGCGTTCTGAGCGACAGCGAGCGCGCGTCTTTGGGATTGAATTCTTGCTTGATGAGCTTCGCCCACAAGAGACGCGCGGCGCGCATCTTGGCAATTTCCATGAAGTAGTTCATGCCAATCGCCCAGAAGAACGATAATCTGGGAGCAAACGCATCGACGTCCATGCCGGACGCCACGCCTGCGCGCACGTACTCGATCCCGTCCGCAATCGTATAGCCAAGCTCCAGATCCGCCGTCGCGCCCGCTTCCTGCATGTGATAACCGGAAATCGAGATCGAGTTGAATTTCGGCATATGCTCGGCGGTGTAGGCAAAAATATCCGACACGATGCGCATCGAGGGTGCGGGCGGATAAATGTAGGTGTTGCGCACCATGAACTCTTTTAAGATATCGTTCTGAATGGTGCCCGCGAGTCTGGAAGCCGAGACGCCCTGCTCTTCGCCGGCAACGATATAGAGCGCAAGGATCGGTAGCACCGCGCCGTTCATGGTCATCGACACTGTCATGTCGCCAAGAGGAATGCTGTCGAACAGGGTGCGCATGTCGTAGATCGAGTCAATCGCCACGCCCGCCATGCCGACGTCACCCTTCACGCGCGGATGATCGGAATCGTAACCGCGATGCGTTGCGAGATCGAAGGCGATCGACAAGCCCTTCTGGCCGGCGGCGATATTGCGGCGGTAGAAGGCGTTTGAATCTTCCGCCGTCGAGAAGCCGGCATACTGGCGAATGGTCCAGGGTTGCAGCGCGTACATGGCGGGGTATGGCCCGCGTAAATACGGCGCAATGCCGGGGAATGTGTCGAGAAAGTCGAGCCCTGCCGTGTCGGCGCCCGTATAGACCGGCTTCACCGGAATGCCTTCTGGTGTTTCCCAAATGCGGTCGCTGGGCACTGGCGGCGCTTTGGTTTTAGCCACTGGCGTCTCGAGGCTGATTTTTGTGAAATCTGGGATCGTCGTCATGCTTTAGGTCCCGGCTCGCTTTTTCGGGCGGCGTTCGCCCCTTGTTCCATAGGCCTCTGCTAGCACGGCATAACGCTTTTTGCGATGCGACAGCTTTTGTTGGGCACACAAGAAAAAGGCCGGTTCCTTGCGAGAACCGGCCAGTTGGGGAGGGGAAGAAAAACGCGTGGCGGTGAAAGCAGGATGAGAGGAGGAAGCACGTTAATCATCGGCCTAATCGCGTGCGGCGCCTGCGATGATCGTCAGAAGCGCGAGACCTGGGATTGAAATTAGGAGTCCAGCCGTCAGAGCCGCGTATTCATTACCGGGCTCAAAAAGAGGGGCGAAGGCCAGATTGGCTTCAGGGAAGGTTGCGGCGAGAACCGTGACCGCCGTTGTCAGAGCTGCGGTGGTGCTGGCGATAATTCCGGACATTGGGGTCTCTCCTCGGTTTGTCTGCTCGACCTATCTGCAGGTCTGTCGTCTTGAGGAGGAGAATGGTTCAAAGCCGGCAAGCGCGCTGTTCCCAGGGGGACACCCGCTTAGCTGTAGGGCGGTGAGCCCTCTTGCGAACCCCGGCAGGAGAGACACAGGAGCGACACAAGAGCTAAAATGAAAATTGAGATTACGCCCACGCAGGTGCTGGCGCCGCGGGCGGAGATTGCCGCCTAAACGGTTCGCCACCTCACTCCCGCGTGCCGCGAAAGCCCGTGGCCAAAACGTAAAGTTCAGCCGAATCGGCGCGGCTTGCTGGCGGCTTCACGTGTTTTACGGATCTGAAATTCTTCTTCAGCAGATCGAGTAAATCGTGCTCGGTGCCGCCTTGAAAGACTTTGCACAGAAAAGTCCCGCCTGGCGCCAGCACATCGACGGCGAAAGCGGCTGCCAATTCTGCAAGGCCCATGATGCGCAAATGATCGGTATTCGTGTGCCCAACCGTGGGCGCTGCCATGTCGGACAAAACTATGTCGGCGCCCCCACCGCGCAGCATGGATTTGAGTTTGGCTTCGGCGCTTTCGTCCGTGAAATCCAACTCAACAATCTCAACGCCGGCAATCGGTTCCATGCCGAGATAATCGATGGCGACGACTTGGCCCTTGCCGTCGAGCGATTTGACGCTTTCTGCCGCGATCTGACTCCAGCCGCCCGGCGCTGCGCCGAGATCGACCACCCGCTGCCCCGCTTTCAGCAGATGATGACGGGCGTCAATTTCCTTCAATTTGTAAGCGGCACGCGAACGCATGCCCTCGCGCTTTGCAGCAGCCACATAGGGATCGTTCAGTTGCCGCTCAAGCCATCGCTGCGAGGACGCGGAGTGTTTACGCGCGTTCTTGAGGCTGGTCCGCATTTGCCGCTGACCGCCTCCAGGACCGAGGATTGGCTTGTTCGTCGGACCTTTTGCCGGACCCTTGC
>JANOKW010000372.1:0-9816 GCA_031419475.1 Hyphomicrobium sp.
CGCTGGGAAAAGAGCCTCAAAACCGCGCGCCGCGTCATCCAAGCCGACTGGGATAACCCGGATGTCGAGACCTGGGGCGACACGATTGCCAAGTTTGCACGCGGCGCAACACAGCCCGTTGTCCTCGTCGCACATTCGCTCGGTGTACCGGCCGTCGTTTATGCAGCGTCGAAACTGAAGCCGGCGGGCGTCATTGGCGCATTTCTCGTCGCCCCCGCCGACCTCGAGTTCGCGCGCTTCTGGCCGGACACAGGTGGCGAACGCTGGCCGCCAAAAAACGGTCACGGCGGGTTTGACGCGATGCCAGACAATCGCCTGCCGTTCCCAGCGCAGTTGATCGTCGCCAATAACGATCTGTATTGCAGTTATGCGCGTGCCGAAGTTCTGGCGGCGAAGTGGGGTGCCAAACTCACCGACGCCGGCGAGAGCGGCCACATCAATACTGCCTCCGGCCACGGCCCCTGGCCCGATGGCGTCTTGCAGTTTGGGCAGTTTTTGCGGACGTTGGGGTAGGGTATTAGCGCCTAACTCTCACCCGCATTCCCGTGCGCGACAGAGCGTGCATTCAAGCTGCTCCGCTCAAAAGGTACGTTGTTTACACCAAAAAATAGATCCCTCGCCGCGTGCTTCTATTGCCACGACGCACCGGCCCGGCTGATGCTGAATTGACGCGACGTGATCCCGGCTCTTCGACGCGGTTGTTCGCGTCTGCGGCCGGGAACGCAAGCGGGAGAGGTGCGCACCAATCCATCCACATGCGTTCCCGGGCGAGCAACAAAGCGGAGCGAAGTTGCGCTGACCCGGGATCACGTCCAAGATGTACATATGCAGAGGGAGCCAAAACGCTTCTAGATTTACATCACGGCCAACGAACCGCGTGGCGTACTCTATGTTGGCATGTCCAGTGATCTGGCCTCGCGCGCATGGCAACATCGCGAACGCGTGATTGAAGGCTTTACCAGCAAGTACGGAGTCGACCGCCTCGTTTATTTCGAGGAGCACAGCGACGCGGCGGTAGCAGCAAGCCGCGAGCGTGCCATGAAGCGCTGGCGGCGGGATTGGAAAATAAAACTTGTCGAAGTGTTCAATCCCACGTGGCGGGACCTATTCCCTGATGTCGTGCGTGCAGAGGGATATGAGCCCTGAAGTATTGGACGTGATCCCGGCTCTTCGACGCGCTTGCTCGCGTCTGCGGCCGGGAACGCAAGCGGGAGAGGTGCGCACCAATCCATCCACCTGCGTTCCCGGGCGAGCAACAAAGCGGAGCGAAGTTGCGCTGACCCGGGATCACGTCCAAGCGGGAATGACGGAGTGGAGAGAGTTGCGCCCAGTGCACCCCCTCACTTCAACAACGCCGCGAGCTGATCCTTCATGGCTTTCGCAAGGGCCGGCACGGCGGCTTTGAGCGTTTCGGCGTCGCTGAGTTCAGACGCGAGATGCACGATCTCCACGCGCGGCACCAGGGTCGTCTTAAGGCCGTCGTAGCCAGGGTCTTGGGCAATGCGCGTGACGGCCGATTCAACGCTGTAGGTCGCTTCATGAATGGCAGCAAAATCAGCTGCACCCATCGCGGTTTCGATTTTCTGCATGTTCGTTTTAAGAAGGGTCACGGCCTCCGCCGTCGTTTTGGGCAACGGCACCTCGAAGTGGGCCGTCTTTCCTTCTTGGCCTTCGCCGGCTTCGTCAGCGCCACCGGTCGCAAAAGCGGTCGATGGCTGCACGAGGGCAAATGCGAGGAGAACCGGCACAAGCCAGTTGCGTGAAATACGTGTCATTGGTCACTCCATTAGAAGGGGTTCAAGGCCCCGGCAATCGCCGCGGCTCAAGCGCAACCCCGCCGTCAAAGCGCACCGGCGCGCGCGCGTCAATGGAGATCGCGCGTGGGGAAGCAAGATTAGAATGATCTCAAGTTTTTGGAACGGCGTCTGACCCTCTTAATGAAGTGCGGGTTGCAAATCACGCCACTTTTGCAACGATCCGCTTGACCGCTATTTTCGAAGCCCGCCGGCGTACTTCGGCCAAATCGAAAGACATTTGCATGCGAAGCCACGTGTCAGCGCTGGTACCGATCGCCTTTTCGAGCCGGAAAGCCATCTCGGGGCTGATCCCGCTCGATCCATTCAAGACGCGGTACAGTTGCTGGCGCGTGACGCCGAGGCTCTGTGCCGCGTCCGCCACCGTCAAGCCCAAGGCCTCGATGTCGTCCTTCAATAATCGGCCTGGATGGGCGGGCGATTTCATTGCTGGCATGTGACCCTCATTCTAGTGATAATCGAGGAAATCAACATCGTGCACATTTCCCTCCTCGAAGCGAAAAACAATACGCCAGTTGGCCCTGACCGTCACGGCCCAACGGCCTTTGAGCTTTCCCTTCAATGCGTGAAGCCTGAGGCTAGGACGATTGAGATCGTCAGGCTTATCGGCCGCAGCAAGAAGGGTCAGAATATCACGGATGCGTTCCACCATGTCTGGCGGTAACTTCTTTGGGTCGTCATCCTCGACAAAGCGCTGCAGACCTTTATGCCGGAAGCTTTCGATCATAGCGTGTTGTAGCGTGTTGCGTTACATGCGTCAACGCGTGCGAAGGCGCGCGCGAGGGAGCAAGATTAGAACGGTCGTAAATTTGCGAACCCTGCGCAAATAGAAAAGGTGTCTAACCCAGAGGGTCCTTAGTTTGGGGGCCGGCACTTTTCGGCAAGTGCTCTTACCTCAACAGGGATGGTTCCGCGTTCAATGTCCGCGCTGAACTTCCCATACTCCAAATAGGAGTAGACCTCTTCAATTTCCGACCTCAGGCAATTGCAGTACTTCGGTGCCTTGTGTTGCCCCAAAGCTTTCTTGGCAGTCTCGGTACATCTAGCAACGAACGAAGCACGCTCACTCGCCAAAAAGTGCTCCGACTTCCGGCCGGAGTACTCGAAAGCGAAAAGACTCGCGACTATCAGGGCGAACGCTGCCACCAGAACACCAGGGCTCTCTGCAACCTCGGTTAGGGACTGCTTTCGCCCCCGTCATGTACCGGTATGCAAGCCGGAATACCCACAACAACAACAGTGAGCCGACCACCGACCTAAAAATGCGTACACGAGATATCCCTTCGGGGCCATCGAGCAAGCCTGGGAAAGCGGTTTCCTATCACCTACTTCCCGCCCTCAATATCCGTCACAGCCTTCGCCAGAGCTTCGCCCATGACCTTGCGGATGTCGGCGTCGGCGATGTTCAAACCCTTCGCTGCGAGATCGGCTTTCACTTTGCCGAAGACATCGTCATCGCCCTTCTCGGCGAGGTCTGCTTTGCGCACAGCCTTGATGTAGTCTTCGAGCCCCGGACCAATGAGACCCATCAAGCCGCCCGCCCACTCGGCCAGCGCCTTGTTGCGGCGGCTCTCGGCTTTGAATTTTAAATCCGCGTCATGCGCAAACTTTTTCTCGTAGCCCTTCTCGCGGTCATCAAACGTCGTCATCGAAGTCACTCTCCTTTGAAGCTTGCAACCCTGAGATGTATCCGCAATTGAAGCCCGTTTAAGGCGAATTGCAGCCGCACCCTAAGGCCAAATCCGTGTCCATTAACCTGACCGATAACCCGGTCGGAGAGCCAAATCAACGGCTTGGCGCGCCCGTTACCGATTACCCTCCAAATACCCCATGCGGCTCATGGTCTACATTGTTTCTCGGGGGGCGTTCCGCTAGACTCGAACTTACGATATTCGCCGCACTGCGGAACTCGCCCTCGTCCCCAACATGCAAAAAACACGTTGGAAAATCAAAGGGTCAGTGTCTGAAGCGCGTCGCGGCCTGTACACCGCCCGTGCACCGCCTGTACCATGTCCCGAGTTAGAAGTGAGAGTACAACGTTGATCCTCAGAGGACCCGGAATGACCAAGCGTCGCCGCATCTATGAAGGCAAAGCCAAGGTGCTATATGAAGGTCCCGAGCCCGGGACACTCATCCAGCATTTCAAGGACGACGCCACCGCGTTCAACGCCAAGAAGCATGCGCTGATCGAAGGCAAGGGCGTGCTCAACAACCGCATTTCCGAGTTCATCTTCACGAAGCTGAACGAGATTGGCGTGCCCACGCACTTCATGAAGCGCATCAACATGCGCGAGCAGCTGATCCGCGAAGTCGAGATCATCCCGCTCGAAGTTGTCATCCGCAACGTTGCAGCCGGCTCCCTCTCGACCCGATTGGGCCTTGAAGAAGGCGCGCAGTTGCCGCGCTCGATCATCGAGTTCTACTACAAGAAGGACGAACTTAACGACCCGATGGTCTCGGAAGAGCACATCACGGCGTTTGGCTGGGCCACGCCCCAGGAAATCGACGAAATCATGCAGCTCGCGCTGCGCATCAACGATTTCATGGTCGGGCTGTTTCTCGGCATCGGCATTCGCCTGGTCGACTTCAAGATCGAGTTCGGCCGCCACTACGAGAACGACACCATGCGCATCATCCTGGCCGACGAGATCAGCCCGGACTGCTGCCGCCTGTGGGACATCCAGACGGGCGACAAGCTCGACAAGGACCGCTTCCGCCGGGACTTAGGCGGCATGCTGGAAGCCTATCAGGAAGTCGCCAAGCGCTTGGGCGTCTTGACCGAGACGCCGCGTCCGCGTGGCTCTGGCCCTGTACTGGTCGCCTCGAATCCGCCAGTCTCGGCACCGGCCGTCAAGAAGCCGGCGCTTGAGGACCAGCCGACGCCGCCCCTCAACGGCAAGCCGAATTAACAACTGTCATCCCGGGCGAGCCCTCGTGCGAGACCCGGGACCCATTTGAAAAAGCGCCGAAGGTTACGCAAACGAATTTTGCGCCTTCGGCCGGTCAAACGCTGGGTCCCGGCTCGGCGGTCGCGGATGCTCCCTTGGCCGGGATGACAAGGACGAGGACACTCATGAAAGCCCGCATCAAAATCACTCTTAAAAACGGCGTCCTGGACCCACAGGGGAAGGCCATCGAAGGCGCGGTCAAGGGCCTCGGTATTTCTGGCGTCGGCGACGTGCGCCAGGGCAAGTACATCGAGGTCGATTTGGCCGAGGAAGACCCCGGCAGGGCCAAGGTCATTGTCGAGCAGATGTGCAAAGACCTCTTGGCGAACACCGTAATCGAGAATTACAGCTATGAGATCGGGTGAGCCATGCTCCGCGCTGCCGTAATCGTTTTCCCCGGTTCCAACTGCGATCGAGACGTCAAAACCGCGATCACGCGCGTCACGGGCTTCGCGCCCAAAATGGTTTGGCATGGCGACGCGAGCGTGCCCTCGTCCGACATGATCGTGCTGCCGGGCGGGTTCTCCTACGGCGACTACTTGAGATGCGGCGCCATGGCCGCGCATTCGCCGATCATGAAGGACGTCATCGCCAAAGCCAAAGCCGGCACGCCCGTCATCGGCATTTGCAACGGCTTCCAGATCTTGTGCGAGAGCGGCCTGCTTCCGGGCGCACTGATGCGCAACGCTTCGCTGCACTTCATCTGCCGCGACGTCTATCTCAAGGTCGAAAACGATCAGTCGTTCTTCACCAAGTGCTACCGCGCGGGCGAAGTAATCAAGATCCCGATCGCCCACGGCGAAGGCAATTACTTTGCTGATAAAGACACGCTCGACCGGATCGAAGGCGAGGGGCGAGTGGCATTCCGCTATTCGGATATCGACGGCAATGTCTCAGCCGCCACCTGCCCCAACGGCGCCCAGCGCAACATCGCTGGCATCACCAACGAGACGGGCCGCGTGCTTGGCATGATGCCCCACCCCGAACGGCTTTACGAAGCCGCCCTCGGCGGCACCGACGGCCGCCGCGTGTTCGAGAGTGCGCTGCTGAGCGTGCTGGAAGCGGCGTGAGAGATTTCTCGAATGATCGTCATCCCGTCGCCGAAGGCGTGCGCAAGCGCGGCTTCGGGAATTCGGACGGGACCCACGGCAAGCGTCAACACAACGGCCCCCGCGATCGCCTTTTTGTTCGATCTTGAGCACTCACACCGCCTCGCCTATTGCCCGTTGTCGTAAGTGCCGTCCTTCGACGGCATGACGGGAATTTGGCATCATGACCGATGGCGTACTCGAGGCACCGCACTTCACACCGCGATCGAATACAGTATAGTCGCGGCATGAACCTGCACATGCCATCCTGTCTCGCGCTGACAATTCTCTCCCTAATCGCGCCTTTGGCACCCGCCAGCGCCGTCGATGTGCGCGCCTGCCAGGCGCTGGAACAACGCTATTTGCAGATCAAATCTGCCGCCAGTTCAGCTGAACGCAATTCGCTGCTGTTTTCCGCGTCAAAGCAAGATTGCATCTCCCTCGCCAAACAGCTGCTGACAGACGGCGCGTCCGTCGATGCGCGCGACCGCCTCGGCAACATGGCGCTCGCAATGGCTGCAAGGCACGGCCAAGTGGAGATCGTGAAGCTGCTCCTCGAATTCAAAGCGCCCGTTAACGCCCGTAATCTCGAAGCCTCAACCGCGCTCTTTCTCGCGACCGAAGACGAGCGCCGCGCCGCAGCCGACGTGCTCCTTGCACATGGCGCCGACCCCAACATCCCCGGGCGCAGCGGGCTCACGCCCATTTCGGCTGCCGCATATACCGGTAATTCGGAACTCGTCGCCCTGCTCCTTGCCAAGGGTGCAGACCCAAAGGCTCTCGACGCAACAGGAAAGACGGCCATTGTCTATGCGGCGGGGCGTGGCTTTGCGCCGGTCGTGAAGCTGCTGCTGGATCACAGCATCGACGTCAATGCGCGGCTCGCCAGTAATCTGACGGCGCTCATGTGGGCGGCGGGACATTCGGATGAAGCGGGCGCGGCCGACGTCAAAGAAACGATTGAACTTTTGATCTTACGAGGCGCGCGCGTCGATAACGTTGACGACCGCGGGCGCACCGCGCTCATGACCGCCGCAGTGCTCGGGCGCACGACTGCGGTAGAAGCCTTGATCAAGGCCGGCGCGGACGTTTCGCTTAAAGACAAGTCCGGAAAATCCGCTGCCGATCTCGCGGGAGACGACGCACTGCGCACGGCCCTGGCCGGACGCTAACGTCCTACCGCTCGACTCGGATCTGCAGTCCCGACAAATAAAGCGAGAGCGCTTCCAGGTCGTCGACGGGAGTCGCCCTCATCAGATCCGACATGCCTGGATTGTTGCCGCGCGAGCGGTCGCGGAATTCCTTGGTCGTCTTGTCGAGATACTCGCGGCTCTGTCCGGCAAGGCGCGCGATTGTGCCATCGCCTTGCCAGTCCGCGAGATGGCACCCTGTGCAGGCAACGGAAACGTTGGCGGCGATGGCTTTTTCCGCAACCTCTTTCGGCGCGGCCGGTTGCTGAAGATCAGGCCACGGCTTGGCTGCGAAGTATGCGGCAAGTGCCTGGAAGTCCGGCTTTTCCAGATCGGCGACGATGGCTTGCATTTGTTCGTGCTTGCGCGCGCCGCTTTTGAAGTCGCGCAACTGCAAATAGAGGTAGCCTTCCCTCTGTCCCCAAATGTTGGGCGTCAGCTTGTCGATTGGAACGCCCCCTTCGCCGTGGCAAGTGGCGCACACGGCGGCCTTCTCAGCGATTGCGTCCTCTGCAGACGCGGACCCAACTGTATGGAGCGCAAGGGAAATGGCCAGGGCGAGCAGTCCTGCTCTGACGGTCGTGGGTCCCGGCCTTCGCCGGGATGACGAAAAATCGGAAATCATCTGTTGGGTTTGCAACACTCGTGTCAGAGATAGGGCTAGAAACATGTCAGTCCTGTTTGGGGCGCGTCGATTTGCAAGAATAAGGACGGAACCCTAGTGAAGGTTCCGTCCGCGATGCTTGTCACAGTAACACTGTCAACGTATCATCGTCACCGGCTCACGATCAATCGGTCGTGAATGCGATAATGTTGTTGCCGCGTTTGCTGTCGATCTGAGCGTTGCCGCCAGCCGCCACGACGATGTACTGCTTGCCGTCTGCCGTATAGGATGACGGCGGAGCGTTGACGCCGGCGCCAGCCTGGAAGCCCCAGAGTATTTTGCCGTCTTTGGCGTCATATGCCTTGAACATGCCGTTGGCTTCGCCCGTGAAGACGAGGCCGCCGGCCGTTGCCATGATGCCACCGATCATCGGTTGCGGGGTTTTCACCTGCCACGCAATCTTGCCGGTGTTGTAGTTGACGGCCGTCACGTTACCCGACTGTTCTTCACCTGGGATAACCTTAAACGCGCCGCCCAGCCACAGCTTGCCATTTGGATAAGGCGAGCTCTCGACGTGATACGTCATCGGCTGATGCAGGTTGATCGCATACGTCAGGCCGAGGTCCGCATTGACTGTCATTGGCGACCACTCAACGCCGCCGTTTGCCCCGGGCAGCATGCGTGCGCCTTCTTTCGTCGGCAGCACCCACATATTCTCCTGCGGCACCATCGCGTCCGAGAAACGGATGAGGCTGCAGTCGCTGCGGTTGTGGACATAAACGTGGCCGGTTTTTCCGCCGTGGATCACAGCCGGAACGTCTTTGCCGTCTTTATCCTTGGCGGTGACCAGGATTGGCGGACTGACCGCGTCGAGATCCCACACGTCGTGCGCAATGTACTGGAAATGACAAGCATATTTGCCGGTTTCCAGATCAACTGCGACGAGCGAGTCTGTGTAGAGGTTGTCGCCGGGACGGATAGAACCGTCGAGGTCGGGCGAAGGGTTGCCAACCACGAAGAAAATACGGTTGGACTTGAGGTCAACCGCTGGGTTCTGCCAGACGCCACCACCGAGTGTCTTGTATGGGTCGCCTAGTTTGGCATAAGCGGCCTTTTCAGCTTCGATATCGCGATGCATATCGCGGCCTGTGGCGTCGTTCTTGGCCCATACACCTGAAGAGTTCTCAGGAATGGTATCGAACTGCCAAAGCATCTTGCCGGTCTTGGCATCAAGTGCCTTCACGAAACCACGGATACCGTATTCGCCGCCGTTCGTGCCGATGAGCACCTTACCGTTGACGACAGTCGGAGCCATCGTTTCGGAATAGCCCTTTTCCGGATCGCCGACGACTGTCTCCCACAGGACGCTACCCGACTTCGCGTCAAGCGCGACGACTTTGGCATCGAGCGTTGCCACGAAGACTTTGTCGTCGGCAACGGCGACGCCGCGGTTGTTGGGGCCGCAGCAGTAGGTCGTAACAGCACCCATTTTGTGTTTGTAGTGCCAGTACATTTCGCCGGTCTTGGCATTCAGCGCATAGACGTGGCTGAACGACGTCGTGGCGTACATCACGCCGTTGACAACGATCGGTGACGTTTCCATCGACTCCTTCACTTCCGTCTGGAAGATCCAGGCGACGCGTAACTTCGCAACGTTTCCGGTATTGATCTGCTTAGCCGGATGATAGCGGGTCTGTTCGTAGTTGCCGTTGGTGTGCAGGAAGTTGTTGGCGTCGCCGGCGGCGGCGTTCAACATTTCTTGTGAAACTGCGGCAGCAGGTGCCGCTTTGCCTTGGGTAGCAGGCGCCTGTTTAACTTCTTCTCCAGCCATTGCGCCAGACGGCACGAGCGTTGCCGCGCCAAGCACCAGTGCAGCTGACAAGCCACTCCTAGTCATGCGAATTGTCATTGATTATCCTCCATTCGTCGCCGTCAATTGACTGACCGTTTTCTTTCGGCCTTCATTGCCACCGCGGGACGCCGCAACCGTGCTCTCCTGCCGAAGTGCCGTCAACGCGAAGACGACAGATACTAGTGTTATGTCACAAACATTTGAATCTGCGCATGCCGCGAATATGATTCAACGTTTGCATGGCACGCACGCCACACGAAATCGCGCTTTCGCGCAAGGACCGTAACGCCCTTGAGGCGCTGGCGGCGAACGGCAATACG
>JANOKW010000373.1:0-2125 GCA_031419475.1 Hyphomicrobium sp.
GGCGAGTATGTGCTCGGCACGCTCGATGCGGCGGAGCGTGCAAGTATCGCGGCCCGTCGGCTGCGAGAACCGGATCTCGACACGGCCATACGCGATTGGGAGCGCCGGTTGTCGCCGCTCGACAGCGCCACTGCGCCGATCGCGCCGCCGTCCGACCTCTTCCGCAAGGTCGAACAACGCATCGGCGCGCCCACAGCCGGTACCGTCGTCGAACTCGCAGCCGTGCGACGGCAGTTGCAGCGCTGGCGCCGGATCGGCGTCGCAGCGTCGGCGCTCGCTGCCTCATTATTTGTTGCCGTCGGAGTCCGTGAGACGATGTGGCAAGCGGCGCCGCAGACCTATGTCGCCGTGTTCGCCAAAGACGACGTGCTGCCGACTTTTTACATGACGTTCGATCTCGCGCGCCGCGAAATGACGATCCGTCCGGTCGATGCGCAGCGCCAGCCCGGTAAGACGTATCAGCTCTGGATCGCTTCCGATCAGATTGGCCCCGCGCCGCAGTCGCTGGGGCTGATGGACGACGCGCTCGGGCCGACGACGAAGGTCCTGTCGCAGTTCGATCAGGGTCTATTGCAGCGCGCGACTTTCGGCGTGAGCCTGGAGCCCGCAGGCGGATCGCCGACGGGCCGTCCGACCAGTCCCGCGCTGCACGCCAAACTTCTGCCCGTCACGAAATAAATCCGGCGGCGCTGAAACCGCGCACATCTCCCTGCGTATCTTCGACAGCTCAGAGACAACGAGCTGATCGAGAGCACGGAGATGATCATGAGTTTTAAGAACATCACGCAGACGAGCCTCGCCGCTTTGGTCGCCGCCATGGTAACAGGTGCGGCCGCGCGAACGGCCGATGCCGCGTCACTTGCCGGTTTGATGGACGGCAAGTCGATCGTGTGGATCGACACAGGGCAGAAGAAGGTGACCGGGACTGTTACGCTTGACGGCGGCGCATCTCTCGTCGGCATGGATGTGAGACCCTCCGACGGCAAGCTCTATGGCGTCACGCCCGAAGGGGTCATCGTCACGGTGGATGTCAAGACTGGGAAATGGGAGAAGAAGAGCCAGCTGAGCGAAAAGCTTCCCGCCGGCGCTACGGTCTCGGTCGATTTCAACCCGGTTGCCGATCGCATGCGCATCATCACCTCCACGGGCATGAGCCTGCGCGTCAACGTCGACGACGGCAAAGCGACGGTTGACGGTTCGCTCAAGTACGCCGAAAGCGATGTGAACAAGGGCAAGACGCCGAACGTTATGGCGGCTGGCTACACGAACAGCGTAGCCGGCACAAAGGAAACCGCGCTCTACGATATCGACGTCTCGACCGGCATGCTGCTGAAACAAGCGCCGCCTAACGACGGCATCGTTTCCGGTGTCGGCAAGCTCGGCGTCGCGCTCGACGGGCCGATCGCTTTCGACATCGCTACTGACGGCAAGGGCGGCAACGTCGGCTGGCTGCTCGCAGGTGGCAATCTGCACTCGGTCGATCTTGCCACGGGTGCGGCGAAGTCGATGGGCGCCATCGTCGGTCTCAAAGGCAAGGTTTCCGACATCGCCATTCTCCCGGCGATGTGACGGCTTCAGCAGGGCACAACCATGCGGGCACGCCCTTGTAGGACACAGGCCATGCGTTGCTGACCCGACGCCTTCAACGCGTCGGGTCAGCGCTTCCCAATAGGGCGGCACGGTGCCGCCTCTACCGCCTCGCGATCACGTCATCTTCCGCCGGCTAATGCCAGAAGGGTCGTGGAACGCGCAATGAGTAGCGCGGCATCCTATAATACCAACCTTCACTGAGACTGACTCATGCAGCGGGGGATTGACCTGAACCGCTACCGCGGTAGTGCCTATCCGCGAGGGCGGTGCCTGCCTGTCTGTCAGGATGGTGTGTGTCGAAGACACCTCCAACAGACAGGAACTTGGCCCATGCGTGTGCGTCAGCAGCAGAACCAGTCGAACCCGCTCAACCAGTCCACTCGTTGTAAGACTCCTCCCAAGGGTCGCTTGGGACCGCGAGCGACACGCCGACGAGGCAAGCTAGACTCGCGGTGGCGCCAAGCAAGGTAACATACCGCCCCATCCGAACTGTGTCGAAACGCCAGACGGCGGCGAGCGCGAGGAGCACGATACT
>JANOKW010000374.1:0-6257 GCA_031419475.1 Hyphomicrobium sp.
GAGCGGGCGCTGGCATTTGGCTGGTGGCATTGGGCTGCGCCCTGACCGTGCTTGCTGCTCACTACTTGCCCCGCATCTCAACGAAGCCAGATTCTGCGGCGCCGTCGCCGAGCCCCCTCTGGCATGTCACAGAGCCACGGCTGCATCACAGCTCTAAACCTTTCGTTGCCTTTCTGTTTGCGGCTGGTCTTATCAAAGCTGCGCACGCAACGCTGCTGACGTTTGGAACTTTGATCTGGCAGAAGCAAGGGATGAGTGCCGGGCTGTGCGGTGTCCTATGGGCGATTGCAGTTTTTGCCGAGGTCTTGCTGTTTGCCTTCTCGGGAAAGCTTATCGCCCGCTTTGGTGCTGTGAAGCTGCTTACTCTTGGTGCCGCGAGTTCGGTCCTGCGCTGGGCGATTATGGCCTTTGATCCGCCCCTTGGCGTACTCGTGCCGCTGCAGATGCTGCACGCCTTCACCTATGGAGGGGCACATATCGGCGCCATCCACTTCATTCATCAAGCGGTGCCGGGTGGTATGCAGGGGAGCGCGCAGGCCCTTTACGCCACCATTGCCTCCGGCCTCGCTATGGGTTTCGCCACGCTCATTGCCGGCGCGCTTTATGCGGGATATGGCGGCGGGTCCTATTGGGCCATGGCCGCAATCTCGCTTGTGGCTCTCGTGGCCAGCATCGTTCTGCACCGCATCTGGGACCGCCAGACCCTTCTCGAAGCCGCCACAACAACGCCCGCTGAAAACCCGCGCGCTTCCGCGCATTGACCAAATCCGTGAGGCGGGACATCGTCGGCCTCATGAGCGTTACTGTCGCCGCCTTCTACAAATTTGTGACGATCGACGAGCCCGAGACGTTGCGGGCCAGCGTCGCCGCAGTGTGCGCTGAGAACGGCATTCTGGGAACGATACTGGTCGCGAGTGAGGGCATCAACGCGACGATATCGGGGCATGAGGCCGCCATCGCCTCCGTTCTGTCGTGGGTGCGTTCGGACCCGCGATTTAGCGTTCTTGCAGTCAAAATGTCGTTTGCTGAAACTGAACCCTTCAAGCGGTTGAAGGTCAGAATTAAGCCGGAGATTGTCACGTTCGGCGTTCCCGGTCTTAGGCCCTCCGAGCAGGCTGGCACTTACGTTGCGGCGGACGCCTGGAACGCTCTCATTCGCGATCCGGACGTCGTCGTCATCGACACACGCAACGCCTATGAAGTTGCAATCGGAACGTTTAAAGGCGCCCTCGACCCTAAGACGGACGCCTTCAGTGATTTCCCCGAATATGTGGCGCGCAATTTGGACCCCGCCCGCCACAAGCGCGTGGCAATGTTCTGCACCGGCGGCATCCGCTGCGAAAAGGCATCCGCATATCTCCTTGGCCAGGGCTTTCCCGAGGTCTATCACCTCGAAGGCGGAATCTTGAAGTACCTGGAAACCGTCCCCGAAGAAGAGAGCCTGTGGCGCGGCGAATGTTTTGTTTTTGATGGCCGCGTTGCACTTCAGCATGGCGTTGAGGAAGGCACGCACGTCCATTGCGCAGTGTGCGGGTATCCGGTTGGGAAAGCGGTGGAGAAGGAGGCGTGCCAGGTCCCCCAACATTGTCCCAATTGCGGGGCACGCAACAGCGGCTGCAACGCGTAAACTCTCAGCCCCAAAGTTCGGGTTCTGGCGGCGACATGATCCCAGATCGAATAGCGATGGCGGGCGTACGATCGCGCGCCAACAGCAGCGGCCCGTCAAGATCGGTCCACTCGGCGCCTTGGGCCAGCAGCAAGGCGGGTGCCACCGCCAACGACGTCGCGACCATGGAACCAATCATGATGCGCAAGCCTTGGGCTTCAGCCTCACGCTTCAAAGCGAGCGCCTCGGTTAGGCCGCCCGCCTTGTCGAGTTTGATGTTGACGGCATCGTAAAGCCCGTGAAGCCGCCGTAGGCTGGCGCGCGTGTGCACGCTTTCATCGGCACATATGGGAACGCCATGATGAACGTGCCGCAGCGCTTCATCGGCTCCCGACGGCAACGGTTGTTCGATGAGTTCGATGCCAGCGTCCGCTGCCGCACAAATGAGGGCCTCAAGATTGGCTTCACTCCAGGCTTCGTTGGCGTCAACAATCAGGCGTGCGTCGGGACGCGCCTCGCGAACGGCCGCCATCCGCGCAGCGTCGCCAGGGCCACCAAGCTTTAGTTTCAGGAGCGGAAGGTCTGGAACTGATACTGCCTTCGCGGCCATGGCGTCGGGTGTGCCCAGGCTCAAGGTATAGGCCGTCAGAACAGGTTCTAGGATTTGGATACCTGCCAGTTTTGCAGCCGGTGTGCCGGAGCGCTTGGCCTCGAGATCCCACATCGCGCAATCGATGGCGTTGCGGGCCGCGCCAGCTGGCAGCAGAGTTTGCAATTCGCGCCGGCTGGCGAACGGGCCAAGTCCTTCGATCTGTTGGAGCGCGCTGTCCATAGATTCATTATAACGCCCATAGGGCACGGCCTCGCCGCGTCCCTGGTGCCGCCCGTCGCTGAGCGTGACGCTCAAAACATCGGCGCTGGTTTTCGAGCCGCGCGAGATGGTAAAAGCTTCGCGCAGCGGCCAGCTTTCGCAGAAGACGTTCAGCGTTAGCGTGCCGAACTGGGAGCCGAAGGTACGCGGCACAAGGGTCTCTATTTCAAGAGGTTCAATCCGGCCGCTAGATGGCGCGTCCTGCGGCGTGCGCCAGGAACAGATAGACCCGGCCGGTGTCCGAGACGAGGTGAGTATGCGCCAGCCGCCCCGTCGGATCGCGTCCGTCCGCTTCGCGAACTATGCCTTCGAAATCGGCGAGATAGCGCTGCACAGTCTGCGTGAGGTCTCTGTCCGACTTGATGCGGCGTGAGACTTCGTCAAACACAATGCGGATTTCAGGCGCGTAGATGCTGCGCACCATAATATTGCGCTGCCCTGCCCGGAAACGGTTCCAAATCGCAGATGCCGTCGCTGGATCGATCGAACGTGCGATCGATGCGACGTCAAGCCGGAATGGCGCTGACGTGGCTTGCACGTGTGCGTCATCGTCACTGGTTTCGTGAGAGGCACGTGCGAGAAGATCGCCAAGCGACCATCCTTCACGTGTTTCAACCGTGGCGGGGCGCTGCGGCGCTGTGCGGCTGCGCGCCGGTTCAGGCTGTTGGATCGCGGGCGGAGGCGTGTTGTTGCGCAAAGCTGGAACCGGTGCGGCGTCCGGTGGCATGACATCGCGCTGTGCGGCGGTCCGGCTGGAAATCTGAGTGAGCTGATCGAGGGCCTTGAGCTGATCTTGCAGTGCGCGACGCATGGCTTCTGCTGTTTCGCGCGTGGCTTCGGGAAGCCTCGCGGCTTCTTCGCGGATGCGCTCTTGTTCGAGCGCGAGCGTGGACGCCGCTTCGGCCCCGCGCAGGCGTGCTTCGTCCGACGCCGACGACAAGCGGCCCGTCAGTGATTCAAATTCCTTCGACAACTCGCCGGAAACCGAGCTGAACCGGTTCTTCATGTCGTCGAACGTGCGGCCGCTTTCGCTTTCAACTTGGTTTTTTGCGCGATCGAGCTCGGCCAGCAGAGCGCGTGTGCGCGACTCGGTCCCGGTCTGAAGTTCCTGAGTTAGCGCGCGCGTGCGCGATTCGATCGTCGTCAGCGAACCCTCAAGGTTCGAAGAATAGTCATCGAACACCCGGCCGATCTCGTCCGCCTTGCCCGAGAATCGTTCGAGGGTGTGGGAAATGTCCTGGTGGCGCGCTTGCAGCGTTGTATCGATTTTGTAGTTGGCAGATTCCAGTGCATTAGCCGCCTTGAGAATGGCGTGACCTTGGTTCTCAAAACGATCTGTGACGCCGTGAATTTGTCCAAGCAGGTTTTCAGACACGTTACGCAGCATGTCGGACTGATTGGCAAGTCCTTCGATGGCCTTCAGAGATTGGCGCGTGATGTTCTCGCTGGTGCGGCGGACGGCATTGATGCCATTCATGACCGACTCGTCGAGCTCGACAGCCTGACGCGCGATCGACTCGCGGAATGTCGAGGCGTGCGTATCCAGCGCAGTCGTCAGCAATGCTGCTTTCTCGCTGACTGCGGTATCGATGGCGGTCGTTGATTTCACGATCTGATCGTCGAACAATTCAAGGCGCCGCTGGAATGCGTCGTCCAAAGATTTGGTACGCTCGACCAATTGAATATCCAACGCCTGAGCACGGTTGGACAGCGTCGTATCCAGGGCCTTGGCGTATTCTTCGAAAACCGTCTGCAGGTTTTCCGTGCGATTGCCAAGCGAGGTATCGAGCGTCTGCATGTAGCTGTCGAAGGAGACACGCATCTGCTCGGTGCGGCTGCCAAGCGCCGTCGAGAAGGCGCTGGTGTAATCTTCAAGGACGGTTTGCAGCTGCTGCGTCCGCGACCCGAGCGATATCTCGAACCGGTCGGTCTGCGTGGCGAGTGAATGTTCAAGGCTCGAGAGATTTTCTCCAGCACCCTTGATGATGCCCGCGAGCGTAACTTGCTGCGTTGAAAGCTTTTCAATCAGCGTGGGAATTTCGGTCCCGAGCGTTTTAAGCGTGTCCGTAACGCTTGTCGAGGTATTGAGCAGAGCATGGCGCTCGCCCGTCAGCTCTTGGATGAGGCCGCGAATGCGCCGCTCGTTTTGTTCGTAGGAGCGTTCGAGATCGGCAACTTGATTATGAACGAGCGCTTCAAGCTCGCCCGCGCGGCCAAGCGCACGGCTGACGGCGTCGTTCATGAACGAAACCTGGCGGCGCACCGCTTGGCCAAGGCTGGCGATGGATTGCTCTGCGGAACGATCCGGTTCTGCAAGACGGATGGCAACTTCCGTCATGGTGGATGACTTGAGCGCGAGCGATGCGACGTGCCAGTTCAGCACGGCAAGCAACCACATAATCGCGACGGGCACGACGATGGCCGAAATCGTGTAGTAGGTAACGGGCTTCAAAAGCAGCGAGCCGATCGACGCGCCCTCAACCCATTCCGGCGCAAGCGAGAACGCTGCGAACGCGATGCCGGCGACCGCCCACATGAGGCTGGCAATCGCCGCGATGCGAAACGACTTGGACGATGGCTTTTGCTCAAGCGCGTAAATCAGACCGCCGATACTTGGCACATCGTCGTTAGCGGCGATCTTGCTGCGTACCGGACCCGCTGGACGGCGCCGCGCTACGCGGCGGGGAGAGAATTCGGTTTCGACGTCGGCGGATTGGGCTTCGGCGACTTTGCGCGCGAGCGGCGGCGGTGTTGATTGGTAAGCGCTCGCTTCCCTTGAAGCGTCATCGCGCGGCTCTGCAGCATCCTGCGCGCCGCCATTTGCGGCGATCGCCATTAGCTTTGTGATCTGGTCTTGCGGCTTTGCCATTCGCACGTCCCCCCACGCGCCCTCAAGACGCCCCAGCCCCCTGGGTTCCCGAGTTCGTCGGTGTAGACTAGGGCATTTCTGGCCTCCGCTCAAAGCTAAAAACGGCCTTTTGAGCCAGAAAAGACCATTTCCTTTCAGGTGGTTGACGATGGCGAGAGGGTGGCGGACAGCGTTAATCTGGGCCCCAGGCCAGATTTCAAGCGTTATTCCCTGCAGAATGCGGGTTACTACAGTATTGCTGAGATACCGCAAAAGTGAGGGATGAGTTTTACTTGCAATTAGAGCTGACGTGCGACCATGGCGGCGAGCCTTGACGTGGCACACTGCGTTTTTATCCTAATTGCTTGGCTGGGCCTCCCATGGAAATAAATTCAGAAATTCACAGCAACGCACGACCAGTGCCGGACGATGGCAATCTGCAGTTGGACCCTGTAGATCTCAAGCATCTAAGGCGCTACACGCTGGGTGATCGCGCCCTTGAACATGAAGTCTTGGAATTATTCCTGGCCCAGTTACCCGCCACGATAGCTTCGCTCAGAACGGCTGGAAACGACCGCGATTGGCGCATGGCAGCTCATACGCTTAAAGGGTCCGGGCGGGCGGTCGGCGCCTGGCGTATCGCCCGGCTGGCGGAACATGCAGAGCGTTCCGCGCCCTGGAAGAACCCGGCACAGCTTCAGCAAACTCTGGCACTGATCGAAGACGCCGCTGAAGAAGCCCGAACTTACATCCACGACGTCTACGGACAACGTTGAAGCCGCTTCGGGCTGCGGCGCTGCTGCGCTGCAATGGCCGGCATGCGGCTTATCGCCGGTCATCGTGCTCCGGCTTGAATTCCAAGGTCTTCCCAACTAATTCTTCGGCGCATGCTCAAGATCACCAAGATCTTGCGTCCATGTGAGCAGTGCGCT
>JANOKW010000375.1:0-11776 GCA_031419475.1 Hyphomicrobium sp.
ACCTTCACGCGTCTCGTTCGCGCCAACCTGATGCACTTGAGGCCCATTCATGACTTGGACCAGCCACCGCCCCGGAAATCCATTATTCCCAATCAGCACGAGCTTGCCCTATTCTGAACCGGACAGCAGTGAGCATGGCTCTGCCATGACGCGGCCATGACGTTGGTGGGTGGGCGAGAAGTGGGCCCGGAGACGGCGGCAAACGGGTGAAGAATTTTTCGACCTCACCGCGCTTTATGCGCTTCACGAAGGCAACGGGTTCGCCTGGCTCTTCACGTACCCCATGAGCCTGGAAAACCCCTTTTGCAATATCGAAACCGATGCGAAGTCTGCTAATCTCTGTCATGGACGGTCCCTCTCCTGGTTCGACTCAATACCGGCCAGCTTGGCACACAGATGCCGCAAAGGGGCCGTCCACCCCATCATCCCGGCGCTGAAGCAGCGCGAATGCGCAGCTGCAGGTCTCCGGCCGGTACCCAGCCAAGCTTCAGTAGCACTCCTCTTCACAAATGGAATTGTCTTCGCGTATTAATCCTGAGCCACAGTCCAACGATCCCTTTTCATCGCGCATCAGATGCAGCACGAGCATGGGGCCGCAATCACCTGTGCAATGCGGATGCTTGCATGGATCCCGTCCGTGGTTCCGTTCGCGCACACGCGAACGGCGACGGGATGACGTCGCTGAGAGAGTTGGTGCACTCACGGCAAGGGTCAGCGCAACAAGTCAGCGATGGAAGCGCTCAATATCCGCAGGGCCTTCGTTGATGGAGCCCCACTTTTCATCGAATAGATCGAGCCACTCGGGGTTCATCTCCAGTATGAGGCGAACCTTCCAGGCCCGCTTCCATTTCTTGATGCGCGTTTCGCGCTGGATGGCCTGTTCCATTGTTTCGTGCATTTCGTAATAGACCAGGCGGTGCACACCGTATTTCTTGGTGAAGCCGTCTAGGAGATCCTGTTTATGGATCGAGACACGACTGTGGAGTGAGCTCGTTACACCCGCGTAGAGGATACCGTTTGGCTTACTTGCCATGATGTAAACGCAGGGTTCTTTGATCCAGAAATCACGCATTTTGCGGGGCCGGATGCTTGGGGCTACCGGCTCAGGTTACCGCAGAAATAGAGCTTGAGGAAGCTTGTCGTGGGTGGCCGCCTCCGCGGCCATGACGGTATTGGGGAGGAGAGACCGTACCCGACGCCGAAGAAAGTTCACCACCTCAACTCCACCATTGCCCCTTTGGCCGTCGGTGTGCCGGGCGGGAAGAGGGCCGCGAGTTTGGCGGGTGAAAGCACGTGTCCATCCATGACTTCGTGGCGATGGATGCCGGACGCGACAAAGAGTGCGTCGCAGCCGAAGTTTTCGGCGCCCTTCAGGTCGGTGCGAATGGCGTCGCCGATGACGAGGCACTTGGCGCGCGGCACGTTTGCGTCGCGCAAGGACTCGGCTTTGCGGTGGGCTGTCTCGTAGGCTGAAAGGTGCGGCTTCCCCGCCCAGAAAACGTCGCCGCCCATGTGTGCGTAGATGTCCGCGACAGCACCTGCGCAATAGTAAAGCGCGCCGCCGACATCGACGAGCAGATCCGGGTTGGCGCAGACGAACGGCAACTGCAACTCAAGAGCTTTGGCGAGGATCGGTTTGTAATCGTCCGGCAACTCGGTGCGGTCGTCGGTCATGCCGGTGCAGATGATGGCGTCCGCGTCATCGAGATGCTCGCTTTTGCCTTTGAGAGCTTTGAAAAGAGCCTGGTCGCGGTCCTGCGGGCCGATGCAATAGAGCCGTTCGAAGCCGCGCGCCTCGATGTGGGTCAGGGCAATGTCGCCGGATGAGACGATGTCGTCCCAGGCGCCCTCGGGGACATTGCGCGATTGCAGCATAACCTCGACGCGGTGCTTGGGGACCGGCGCATTCGAGACAAGGATGACGGTACCGCTCTCGCGGCGAAACCGCTTCAAGGCGGCGCAGGCGTCCTCGAACGCGGTCACGCCGTTGTGAACGACCCCCCAGACATCGCAAAAAAGGACATCATACTGGGAGAGCAGGGCTCCGGCGCGCTCGAGGACGAGGGGGACGTGGTGGGCGCCTGGTTCGGAAGGATTGGGTTTCAAGAGGTTTGATGGCCATTCTGTGTGAGCGATGGCGGAACCATAGCGGGGCTGGAGAAAATAATCAGGACGGCCTTGTCACAGCGTACTGGAATACTACCATGAGGGACGAAATTTCCGGCGTATTCCGATTGTGCCTGAATCGCGTTTCAATCGAGTTTTTTGACGCACCGACTTCAGGCATTCTAGACTTCAGGCATTCTAGATTTGTAGATGAGACATGCAAGCGGACATCGGCGGCATCGGAGCTTTTCCGGCGCGGCGTGCCAAAGCCATTTAGAACACAATTATCTCACAGGCGGACTTCAGGAGGACTTTTCGAGCCATGGCGCCCACCGACGACGACAAGGCGAACCATTCTGAGCACGCGTCTGAGGATCGCGAGTGGCGTGAAGCCATCTCGTCGTTGATCGCTTTCGAAGGCACGGATCGTGCGGATGAAGTTCTGACGCAAGCGGTTGAAACGGCGCGGCGGCATGGGGCCAAACTGCCGTTCTCCGCGAACACGGCGTACATTAATACGATTGCCCCGCACGAGGAGCCCGTGCATCCGGGCAACCGCGATATGGAGCACGCCATCAAGTCGGCGATCCGTTGGAATGCGCTCGCCATGGTGTTGAAGGCTAACAAGACCTCGACCGAGCTTGGCGGGCATATCGCAAGCTTCCAGTCGGCCGCGACGTTGTACGATACGGGCTTCATGCATTTCTGGAACGCGCCGCACGAAGGTCATGGCGGTGATCTCATCTTCATTCAGGGGCATTGCTCGCCAGGGATTTACGCCCGCTCGTTTCTCGAAGGACGGTTGACGGAAGCGCAGCTCCTTGGCTTCCGGCAGGAGACGGAGGGCAAAGGTTTATCCTCCTATCCTCATCCCTGGCTGATGCCGGAGTATTGGCAGTTCCCGACCGTGTCGATGGGCCTTGGCCCGCTCATGGCCATCTATCAGGCGCGGTTTTTGAAGTATCTGCATGATCGTGGGCTCGCCGACACGTCGAAGCGCAAGGTGTGGGTGTTCTGCGGCGACGGCGAAATGGATGAGCCAGAAAGCTTGGGCGCGATAGCGCTCGCGGGCCGGGAAAAGCTCGACAATCTGATCTTTGTCATCAACTGCAATTTGCAGCGCCTTGATGGCCCGGTGCGTGGCAACGGCAAGATCATTCAGGAACTCGAAGGCAATTTCCGTGGTTCCGGCTGGAACGTTATCAAATGCATCTGGGGTTCGAATTGGGACGAGCTTTTGGCGCGCGATGGGACGGGCCGCCTGCGTCAATTGATGGAAGAATGCAACGACGGCCAGTATCAGGACTTCAAGGCCAAGGATGGCGCGTACATCCGCAAGCAGTTCTTCGGCAAGTATCCCGAGACTGAAGCGCTGGTGGCTGGGTGGAGTGACGAGCGCATCTGGTCGCTGACACGCGGCGGGCATGATCCGCGCAAGGTTTATGCGGCCTATGCGGCGGCGGTGGCAAGCAAAGAACAGCCGAGCGTGATTCTGGCCAAGACTGTCAAAGGTTACGGCATGGGCGCGTCGGGCGAAGGCCAGATGATCGCGCATCAAGCCAAGAAGATGGGCAACGATAGCCTGCGGCGCTTCCGTGACCGCTTTCATTTGTCACTGACGGACGAGGAACTCGAAACGCTGCCCTTCATCAAGTTTGCCGAAGACAGTGCCGAATACAAGTACCTGGTCTCCGCGCGCGAAAAGCTTGGTGGATCGCTGCCGCAGCGGCGGCCGAAGACATCTCTCAAACTCGAAATTCCGCCGCTATCGTTCTTCGACGCGCAATTGAAGGGCTCCGAGGGCCGCGAGATTTCAACGACGATGGCATTCGTGCAGATGCTGACCAAGATGATGCGCGACAAGAGCATCGGCCGCCACATCGTGCCGATCGTTCCCGATGAAAGCCGCACTTTCGGCATGGAAGGCATGTTCCGCACCTTTGGCATTTACAGCCAGGTGGGCCAGCTTTACCGGCCGGAAGATGCCGAACAGCTGATGTACTACAAGGAAGACAAGAACGGGCAGATCCTGGAAGAAGGAATCAATGAAGCGGGCGCCATGGCGTCGTGGATCGCGGCGGCGACGTCCTACTCGTCGTCAGACGTGCCGATGATACCGTTCTTCATCTACTATTCGATGTTCGGGTTCCAGCGCATTGGTGACCTCTGTTGGGCGGCGGGCGATATGCGCTCAAGAGGCTTCCTAATTGGCGGTACGTCGGGACGCACGACGCTGAACGGCGAAGGTCTGCAACATCAGGACGGGCATAGCCACATCTTGTCGGCGACGATCCCAAACTGTGTGTCCTACGATCCGGCATTCAGTTATGAGCTTGCGGTCATTGTGCAACGTGGGCTCGAGCGCATGTATCGCGATCAAGAAGACGTCTATTATTACATCACGGCCTTGAACGAGAATTACGTGCACCCGCCGATGCCGGAAGGCGCGGAAGAGGGCATCGTCAAGGGCATGTATTTGTTGCAAGCAGCGAACCCAAAAGCCAAGACCAAGGTGCAGTTGTTGGGGTCGGGCGCTATTTTGCGCGAAGTCATGGCCGGCGCGGAATTGCTGGAGAAGGATTTCGGCGTATCAGCCGACATCTGGAGCGTCACGAGCTTCACGGAATTGAAACGCGAGGGCGAGGATGCCGCGCGCTGGAACATGCTCAATCCGCTGGAGAAACCAAGAGTGCCATATGTGACGGCGTGTTTACAGTCGCGTGGAGAAGGGCCGATCATTGCCTCAACCGATTACATGAAGCTCTATGCCGATCAGATACGCCCCTATGTTACGTCAACGTATCGCGTGCTCGGGACAGACGGTTTCGGGCGCTCCGATTACCGCAAGATGCTGCGCCACCACTTCGAGGTTGACCGGCACTTCGTTGCCGTCTCGGCGTTGAAGGCATTGGCGGATGAAAACCGCATCCCGTCCACGAAGGCCGCCGAGGCAATCAAGAAATACGGCATCGATCCCAATAAGCTCAATCCCGCTCACGCTTAGCAGGTGTCTGGCCCGTCATGCCGAAGGCGTGTCTTCGACACGACGGGTCTGACACCTGAAACAACTATTGTCGGAATGGGGTGTCAGACCCGGAGGGTCAGACACCAGACCAAATCTCAGACGCTCCAAGGAAGCTCCCATGTCCCTTATTGAAGTCAAAGTTCCCGACATCGGCGATTACAAGAATGTGCCGATCATCGAGGTGCACGTAAAGCCCGGCGACGTGATCAAGGCGGACGATCCGCTGATTACGCTCGAGAGCGACAAAGCAGCGATGGAGGTGCCCGCGCCGCGTGGCGGAACAGTCGAAAGTATTCAGGTCAAGGTTGGCGACAAGGTCAGCGCGGGTTCGTTCATCCTTAAACTAGCCGATGGCGATGCGGCGGCAGCGCCGGCAGCTAAATCTGCGCCCAAGACTGAAACGCCAACGGCAGCAGCCGCCAAAGCAGCGCCCGCGCCCAAAAACGCGGGTGGCGACATGCCGGAGCCACCCGCCATTCAGCGCGAATTGCCCCCGCCACCAGTGCACGACTATGCTGGAGTGCACGCCAGCCCCTCGGTGCGCCGGTTGGCGCGCGAACTGGACGTTGATCTGACGGCATTGAAAGGGAGCGGCGAAAAGGGGCGCATCACAAAGGACGACGTCAAGCGTGCCTTGAGCGGGGGCGGCGCTACGGGTGGCGCGGGCATCCCTGAAATCCCGGTTCAGGATTTCTCCAAGTTCGGTGCGATCGAAATCAAGCCGATGTCGCGCATGAAGAAGCTATCGGGGCCGCATTTGCATCGCGCGTGGCTCAATATTCCGCACGTCACCCATACGGATGAAGCCGACGTCACGGAAATCGACGCTTATCGCAAGACGCTCGACAATGCGGCGAAAGCCAAGAATTTCCGCGTGACGCTTCTCGTATTCTTGATGAAAGCGAGCGTCGTAGCGTTGAAGGAATTCCCCGAGTTCAATGCGTCGTTGTCGCCCGGCAAGGATAGCCTGATCTATAAGAAGTACTACAATATCGGCGTTGCGGTCGACACGCCCGATGGGCTTGTCGTTCCCGTCATCAAGGACGTGGACCGCAAGGGCGTCATGGAACTTTCCCAAGAGCTCGCGGTCGTCTCCGCCAAAATGCGCGACGGCAAGATCGCGCCAGCGGACATACAAGGCGGTACGTTCTCGATTTCGTCGCTGGGTGGCATCGGCGGCACGAGCTTCACGCCCATCGTCAATGCGCCGGAAGTGGCGATACTCGGTGTCGTGCGCTCGCAGATTAAGCCGAAGTGGGACGGAGCGACATTTGAGCCGCGACAGATGCTGCCATTGTGCCTCTCCTACGACCACCGGGTTATTGACGGCGCTCTTGCGGCGCGCTTCACCCGTAGGCTTGTAGATGTGCTGGAAGACGTGCGCCAGCTCGTGCTGTAATCCTTCTCCCCGTCCTTGCGGAGCATGGCTGCGCCATGACGGGAGAAGGTGGCCATAGGCCGGATGAGGGTGTGTGCTGTATCTCATTTCTCGAATGAACCATCCCCTCACCCCAGCCCTCTCCCCAAGGGGAGAGGGGGCAGCAAAAAAGGATTTGATCGATGAGCGCCGAAGTAACCTGCGATGTCGTTGTATTGGGCGCAGGACCGGGCGGTTATTCCGCTGCGTTCCGGGCAGCAGACCTTGGTCTCAATACTCTACTGGTTGAGCGCAGCTCGACGCTTGGCGGCGTTTGTCTCAACGTTGGATGTATCCCCTCGAAAGCCTTGCTTCATACGGCGGCAATCATCGACGAGGCGGCAGCTCTCGCCACGCACGGCATCAAATTCGGAAAACCCGAGATCGATCTCGATGCACTTCGGGCCCACAAGAACAAGGTGGTTGGCAAGTTGACAACAGGCCTCAGTGGCATGGCGAAGATGCGCAAGGTCAACGTCATTAAGGGTGTTGGACAGTTCGCGGATGCCAACACGCTGGCTGTCACGCTTGGCGATGGCTCGATCCAGAACGTCAAGTTTGCCAAGGCGATTATCGCGGCTGGCTCGGAAGCGGTGAACCTGCCGTTCATACCAAGCGATCCGCGCATCGTCGATTCAACGGGTGCGTTGGAGTTGCGTCAGATCCCGAAAAAAATGCTCGTCATCGGCGGCGGCATCATCGGGCTTGAAATGGCAACCGTGTATTCGACGCTTGGGACGCGCCTTGAAGTGGTCGAAATGCTCGACGGGCTGATGCCGGGCGCCGACCGCGATCTCGTCAAGGTGTGGGAAAAGAAGAATGCGCCCCGCTTTGACAAGATCATGCTGAAAACCAAAACCGTCGGCGTTGAGGCGAAGGCGGATGGCATTTACGTGCGCTTTGAAGGTGCGGCAGCGCCAGCGGAGCCGCAGGTCTACGATATGGTGCTCGTCGCTGTCGGGCGCGCGCCGAACGGCAAGCTGATCGGCGCTGAGAAGGCTGGCGTCGCCGTCAGCGATCGCGGGTTCATCAATGTCGATAAGCGCATGCGTACCAATGTTGAGCATATCTTCGCGATCGGCGACATCGCCGGCCAACCGATGCTGGCGCATAAGGCGGTACACGAAGGCCACGTGGCGGCGGAAGTGGCGGCGGGCAAGCACAGCGCCTTCGACGTCAAGCAGATACCGTCGGTGGCCTACACAGATCCCGAGATTGCCTGGGCCGGCAAGACCGAAGAACAGCTGAAAGCAGAGGGCGTCAAGTTCCACCGCGCGGCGTTCCCTTGGGCTGCCTCAGGCCGCGCCATCGCCAACGGACGTGACGAGGGCTTCACCAAGCTGCTCGTTGATGCCGGGACGCATCAGATCATCGGCGGCGGCATCGTCGGCACGCACGCGGGCGATCTCATTGGCGAAATCTGCCTCGCAATCGAGATGGGCGCCGAGCCCGCCGACATCGCCCACACCATCCACCCGCATCCGACGCTGGGCGAATCCATTGGCATGGCGGCTGAAGTGTTCGAGGGGACCTGCACCGACTTGCCGCCGGTGAAGAAGTCCATTGCAGCGGAGTAAGGCAGCCTGAGCGCCGTCTCAGTATTGACCGTCAGCTTGTCATCGGCGCCGTGCTGGTCGCGGCTATCGCCAAAGCGGCCGCCGCAGGTCAAGCGCAAGTTGATGCCGCTGGCGCTGAACCACTGCCCACCGGCCGAAACGTCAGCGGAGACGTCATCGAAGCGCGTTTGCGTTGTGACCGGTGCGATGGTCTCGGGGGCTGCAGCAAAACGAGCTACTGTCGGGATGTTAAGTGTTAAAAATGGTGCCGACTGCAGGATTTGAACCTGCGACCCCCTGATTATAAATCAGGTGCAGAAGGTTTTGGTGGGTAAATATTCTAACACCTAGCGCAGAGAATTTTTTGTATTTTCAACGGAGTTGCGATACATAGGGGAACATGGATGCGCGCCACAGTGCGGCGTATTTCTGAGACTATGCTGAGACTAAAGTGCCTAAGAGCCATTTGACTGACATCACGATCAAGAATTTGAAAGCCCCCATCAGTGGGCAAACGACGTATTGGGACGCGGGCTTAACTGGCTTCGGCGTGCGGGTGTCGCCGGGAGGGTCGAAGACCTTCACCGTCATGTACGGGGTGGAGCGCCGCCGCGTCACCATCGGGCGCTATCCCATCCTGTCACTATTAGAGGCCCGCACCGCCGCCAAGCGTCTGCTGGCGGAAGCAACGCTCGACAAGAGCGGAGGAAAAGCTCCCTCGCAGACCTTTGCGGAGGGCGTCGAGCTGTATCTCGCAACCCATTGTGCTCAGAACAACCGGGAAAAGACGCGTTACGAGACCGCGCGCCTTTTGCGCAAACACTTCGTAGCCAAATTCAAGGAGCGCCCACTTGAGAGCATTTCGAGCCACGATATCTCAACCGTGGTGGACGCACTGCTGGTAAGCCCGTCAGTCGCCAACCATGCCTTCACTGCGATCAGGAGCTTCTTTCGCTGGACAACGCGCCGTCGCTACATCGGCCATAGTCCGTGCGAGGGGCTGCAGCTCCCCTCACGTATTGCATCGCGCGATCGGGTGCTGAACGATGGTGAGCTGGGTGCTATCTGCAGAGCAGCGCGGACCATGCCGTACCCGTTCGGGCCGATTGTTCTGCTTTTGCTCTTGACCGGACAGCGTCGCGGCGAAATCAGCGCGGTGCGATGGGACTTTATCGATGAACACGAGCAGACCATTACACTCCCCGCTTCGCTCACGAAGAACAAGCGACAACATAGGTTCCCATATGGCCACATGTGTGCAGAGGTGCTGTCGCGGATACCGAAGGTCGACGATGTGTATCTCTTTCCGGCGAGGGGCAACCCCGAGCGCAGCTATTCAGGCTGGAGCAAGGGCAAGGCAGCACTGGACCAGGCAAGCGGAACTGACGGCTGGACGTTGCACGATCTGAGGCGGACGGTTGCGACTAACCTTGCCGCCTTGAAAGTACCGCCGCACGTGACCGAGCGATTACTGAACCATGTTTCCGGCACCGTTTCTGGCGTTGCAGCAATTTACAACCGTCACGCCTACATGGGCGAAATGCGTGAAGCTCTCGACGCATGGGAATGCAAGGTGCGCTCCCTCATCGCTTCTTGAAACTTCTTATGCCGGGGACTACCTGTATCAGTGCCCACGTCGGCTAACTGCAACTGGGCGTGCACGCTCCCAACAAGGAGTGTCGCATGTCACAGAAGCGGCTGGTTTCAAAAAAGGAGCTGAAAACGGTACTCGGTATACCGTACTCGCCTCAACACATCGCACGCCTCGAGGCGGCAGGCCAATTCCCGAAACGGATACGGCTGGGCCAAAATCGGGTCGCGTGGTTGCAGTCTGAGGTAGAGGCGTGGATCGAGGAACGGCTTGCAGCCCGCGTAGTTGCGGACCACGAGTGCTCCTCTTAGGGGCGGGAGAGGCCGGGTAACCGGCCTCTCCTCAATGCCAATCGCGGCGGCAGTGGCAAGGATCGTCCCTGAGCTGGCGCCGCGCTTGCCGCCCCGGCGGCGCATCTGGGAGAGCGAGCACCACAGTATGGCGATCTTCGAAGCAGCGGCGCTGGCAGTCGCACACTTCGCGAAGTCGAATGCGGGGAGGCGTCTCAAATGACTTGTGAATTCGGATCCATGGGATCAGAGGAGGAGCAGCACTTTGTGCGGCCGCTAGAGGGACCCGGTCGTGCTGGTATCGGCATCACGGCAACTTGCTGGGGGACATCGGAATTATTGTGCTGCATAGGAGCTTTTCATCCCTTGTGAAGGGTTTCCGACGCCAGTCCCCGTGCGCGCCGCAACCATCGCGATGACCGGCATCCGAAACCCTTCACAAAAGCCGGCCTTTGTCCGAATGCAATCAGCGACGGTTGGTACGTCGCCGATAACGTCCGCTATATGAGATAATTTACCTCCAGCCACGAGCATGTTATTGCGATAACTGAAGATCACAACTTTCTCGCTTAGTTGCGATGCGCCGGAAAAGACACCGTGAGTAGAACGTCAGGCTTTTTCGCAGAAGGAGTTAGTAATGAAAGACATTCCCTTAAAAGTGATTGACCTCGGTAACGGAATACTGATGTGCACCGGGACAACGAAGATGGCTCACGGAACAAGCGATCATGTTCGCGTCGTCGAAATGCGCCTTCCGCCTATGCTCCTCGATCCTGTCGCGACATTTTCCATTGTCGATAACAAGGGCAACGGTACCATTTTCGGAGTTTACAGCGTGAAATTTGGCTACGTGAATAATCAAGCCGAAACACAAGTGTCTTTGAATGCGCAGAACATACACAAAGCAGAACCCTCAAGCGATGATTTCTTCTGCTCGTACATCGTCGTCGGTCAGCGGCTGGACAGCAAGTAAGAGCGCTACTGGTGGTAAAGGCTGGGACGTCTGTTCCTGAGCCACACGAATTACATTCGCCGTGTCGTCTTCGATTTTCTGCTCTCGGAGTTGCGACGGTCATGGCAAAGTTTCGCATGGAAGTTCGTCTCGCGGCCCATCGCCCCTGCCGCTCGAAGGATGGCATCAGATCACTGCCGCTGTCGCATGTGCTGCAGGGGTTGCGACCGCCCCACGTGTACAGCAGGAGACATTCGGCCCGCTCGATTGATGCCGCCGTCCCGGCTCATCGGCCTGGTCCGTTTAGAGGGGTATCGCGTTTGAGCCGACGCGGCTTGGCGTTCGACAACGAAGGCCCGAACCTAGAAGCTAGAATTCGTTCGTGTTGGGCGATGCTTAGCTAAACGACGTTATCAACGGTGAAGCTTTCACGCTCACGCGGGACCGACGAACGAAGGGCTCGCAGTGCACTGCAATAAACCATCTTTGATGCTGGGTCTTTCCCCCGTCACCAGCACGGCTTGCGTGTACGTTGGAATGCATTAAGCTGCATCCCGTAAGTTTTGGGTGGGTCTACGATGACAATACCAGATCTTGCGTTCCTGACGATGAAGGGCGGGGTTGGTAAGACCACCCTGGCAGCAAACATCACCCGTGCGCTCGCGGACCTCAAACCGCGCAAGATTCTGCTGATGACACGTAGCCGATACTTGGTCATTACTGGCACGCGATTGAATGGAGGTACCCAATGCATGCGCGCGTCGCCTTCTTCCGGCTGAAGTCTGGCTCGTTCGAGCAGGTGGTCCGCACCGTCAAGTCCCCCGGAGGCCTGCTCGAGA
>JANOKW010000376.1:0-6810 GCA_031419475.1 Hyphomicrobium sp.
GAATTTGCCTTGCCGCAATTTCGACCGCAAGCTGGTCAAGGCGCCGGGCAATGGCGTCTGCTGGATAGACGACTTCGATACGATTTGCTGTCTTTGTGTTGCCCATAAGGACCTCTGACGATTGCGTTGCCCGGGGAACACGGCCTATCGGGACCTAACAAACTGTGTACACGAGCCCGCCACAATCGTGATCGATTGATCGCGGGACATAACCTGTGGCTATTGAAACACGGAGAAGGGCTTTGAGTCTCTAACTTTACCCTCAGCTCGACGCCAGTAATTACCCCAGTCCTTACCTAGTCCTTACCTAGTCCTTACCTAGTCCTTACCTAGTCCTTACCTAGTCTTTACTCCAGTCCGGATACTCCCGAAGTGATTCGTCTTTCAAACGTCGGCTTGAAGTATGACCGGGGGCCGGAAGTGCTCTCTGACGTCAATTTTCATCTAAAGCCGGGCTCGTTCCACTTTCTCCACGGAGAGAGCGGCGCCGGCAAGACCTCGCTGTTGCGTTTGCTTTTCATGTCGCTGCACCCGACGCGCGGGCAACTGCACATGTTCAACGATGACGTCAGCAAAGTCAGCGCCCAAAAGCGGGCTCAGCTGCGCCGTCGCATCGGCATCGTGTTTCAAGATTTCCGGCTGATTGATCACTTGACCATTTGGGAAAACGTGGCGCTCCCCCTTCAGGTCGTCGGCAAGAAACCGAGCGACTACCGCGAAGACGTGACAGACCTATTGCAATGGGTTGGCCTTGGCGACCGCATGTATGCTAATCCTTCGGTTCTTTCGGGCGGAGAAAAACAGCGCGCGGCCATCGCTCGCGCCGTCATCGGCAAGCCTGAAGTTCTGCTGGCCGACGAGCCGACGGGTAACGTCGACCCGCAAATGGCGCGCCGGCTGTTGCGCTTGTTCGTCGAGTTAAACAGGCTCGGCACGTCGGTCGTTATCGCGACCCACGATCATCAACTCATGCGGCAGTTCAAGGCGCCGCGCATCGAGGTACACAAGGGCCATGTCCGGATCATATGACCGCTTCTCCGGGCGCCCGCCGTTGGGCCCGCAGCTGGGCCCGCAGCAAGGGCAACAAGTGGGCCAACAAGTGGTGGAGTACGACCCCTATGGCGATCCCGTAACGGGACCCGTGACAGGAGCATCGTATCCAGCTTACGCCCCAGCAACGCCGGAGACGGCACGTCCGGCGCCGCACATCGAAGATCCACCCCGCGAAATGTATGCACCAAGCCGTGAAGAGAAGGAACGCGGGCGGCGCATGAAGACGACGGCACCTGTGGTGCCGCCTGGATCGGTGACAGGCCGCTCGTTGACACTGGTGATCGCGATCATGTGCTTTTTTGCTTGCCTGACGGCCGGCGCGGTATGGATGATCAAGGAATCCGCCGACGCCTGGCTCCAGGATATAGCCAGTGAAGTGACCGTTCAGGTCGAACCCAAAGACAAAGTCGATACCGACAAGTCCGTGCTCGACGTCGTAGCCTACATGGAAACGCAGCCGGGCATCCGGGCGGCTAAGCCCTTAAGCCTCGAAGCGTCCACAAGCCTGCTCGAACCTTGGCTTGGTTCATCCGATGCGCTGAAAGCGCTGCCCGTGCCGCGCCTCATTGCCATTGAGATCGATCGCGTCAATCCTCCCGACTTGGTGGCTGTCAATGCTGCGCTAGCCAAGCAGTTTAAAGGCGTGTCGCTCGACGATCACCGCCGCTGGCAGCAGCAAATCAGAGCCGTGACGGGATCGTTCGCCCTCGGCGGCATCGCCATATTCCTGCTGGTCGCGGCGGCGACGACGGCGGTTATCGTTTCAGCAACAAAAAGCGCCATGGCATCCAACCGCGATATCGTCGAAGTTTTGCATTTCGTCGGCGCCACCGACAAGTTCATCGCGCGCGAGTTTGAAAAGCACTTCCTACGCCTTGGCGTCAAATCCGGCATCGTCGGCGCGGTGCTGGCCATGTTGGTGTTTCTCGGCATGCCAGCCATCATGGAACTGCTCGGCGGGGGCGCGGTGAGCGCGGTCGAAATGCAGCGCCTGATCGGAACCGGGTCTCTGGATGCGGCCGGATACCTCTTGATGCTTTTGGTCGTCGTCATTATCGCCGGGCTCTGTATGATAACTTCACGGGTTGGCGTGTACCGGATTCTGAATAGCCAGCATTAACTGTCCTGTGACTTTTATTTATTGGTCTCAGAGCATTATCGCGGTTTTTGCAACTATAATTAGCCGTGCCCAGCCGGTTACAACAAAGCCCAAATCGATTAGTCTCCTGTTTGGGAAAAGGACTGGGGACCACGACCGGGGCAAAGACCGGGTGCAAACGGCGCACCCGAACGAAGGAGTTGACACTAGGCCATGCGGGTCGTCTCGCGCGCAATCGTCGTTGCTGCCGCCATTGCCGCGAGCGCTTTTGTTTTTGGCTTTGTCCTGTTTGCGACGCACGTTATGCGCGAACGCGACCTTGACGCCGGGAAAGCCGATGGCATCGTCGTGTTGACAGGCGGACAGGCCCGCATCGCGGCGGGTGCGGCACTTCTCAAACAGGGTCACGGACGCCGCATGCTCATCTCCGGCGTCAACCGGCGCACGCCGAAGGAAGACGTCGAACGGCTTTCCGGTCTCGATCACAAGAGCTTCACATGCTGCGTCGATCTCGGTTACGAAGCCCTCGATACCGTCGGCAACGCTGACGAGACGCGGACGTGGGCCAACGCCAACGGGTTTCGCAAGTTGATCGTCGTGACGTCGAGCTATCATATGCCGCGCAGCCTCGCCGAACTGGCCCTCGTCATGCCGGATGCGGAATTCGTTCCTCACGTCGTTACACCGAAAAGCTTCCCCGAAAGCGGCTGGTGGCTGCACGTGTCTACGGCACGGATCTTGTTCTCGGAATACGTCAAATACTTGCCCGCCGCCGCGCGTCTCAGAACCCAGCAATTCTTTGGCTGGCGGCAAGATAATTCCGTTGCGCTTGGCACCCCTAAAGCCTCCGATGGTTGAGCGGATGGGCAGTTTTTTCGCCGGAATAAAAAGGCATTTAAGGCGCCGGCCGTGGTAGTCTTGCGCTCTTGGATCTTTGCGGCGGTCTACTACCTCATCACGGCGCTCTTTCTCTTGCTCGGATCGTGGCTCTTGTTTGCACCGCGCTCGTGGGCAATGCGTTGCTTGGTGTTGCATGCCAAGACGAGCCTTTGGCTGCTTGAGAAAATCTGCGGCACCAGGCTTGAAGTGCGCGGCCGCGAAAAGCTGCCCCAAGGCGCTTGCCTCATCGTCTCCAAACATCAATCGATGTGGGACACGTTTGCGCTCATCCCCTTGTTACGCGATCCCGCGATCGTTTTGAAAGACGAACTGAAGTGGATACCGTTTTACGGATGGTTCTGCCTCAAGTTCGAACACATCTTTGTCAAGCGCGACAGAGCGGCGTCAGCCCTTAAAACCATGATCCGCGATGCCAGAGCGCGCGCTGGCGAGGGCCGCGAGATCATCATATTCCCGGAAGGCACGCGTGCGGTGCCGGGCGCAGCACCTAACTACAAGCCCGGCTACGTGGCGCTCTATGAAGGCCTAGGCGTGCCGGCTGTCCCGCTCGCATTGAACTCGGGTCTCTTCTGGCCGCGGCGCAGCGTCTTGCGCTATCCCGGCACGATCATCGTTGAGTTTCTCGATCCTATTGCGCCGGGCCTGCCGCGCGCCGAGTTCCGCCGCCGAATGGAGAGCGCCATTGAAGAGGGCGCCACCCGCCTGCTCGTGGAAGCCGCTGCAGCGCCAAACCCGCCGCCGCTGCCAGAGGCTGCAAAAGAGCGTCTTGGCGGTGCTGAACAAAAATAGAACATAGGAAGAACATTTTATTGACAGAGCGCGCTCGGGCGTTTATTTAGGGCGTGCTGTTGGTCTTCGGCAGCGCCACACTATTTGGTACGAAACACGCTATTTGGTACGCAACATGGCTCGTCATCCGGCACCCCAACCGCAGTTTCTGGCGCCGATCTCGAAGGAGATCTGGGAGCGCAAGTACCGTTTTAACGGTGGCAGCGGGTTGGACGCGGATGTGTCGCTCGACGCCACCTTCTGGCGTGTTGCCCGGGCGGCGGCGGCAATCGAAAAGGGCGGCAAGCGGGTTCAAGACAAGTGGGCCGCAGCGTTTCATGAGGCGATGGCCGATTTCGGCTTTCTACCGGCCGGGCGCATTCTAGCGGGTGCTGGAACAGGCCGCGACGTCACCCTTTTCAATTGTTTCGTTCTTGGAAAGATCGGAGACGACCTCAGTTCGATCTTTGACGCGGTGAAAGAAGCGGCGCTCACCATGCAGGCGGGCGGCGGCATCGGCCACGATTTCTCGACCCTTCGCCCCAAAGGCGCGCTCGTGAAAAGCATCGGCGCGGACGCGTCTGGCCCCGTGAGCTTCATGGACGTGTGGGATGCCATGTGCCGCACGATCATGTCGGCCGGCCACAGGCGCGGCGCCATGATGGCGACGTTGCGCTGCGATCATCCCGATATCGAAGATTTCATCGCCGCCAAGGCGGATGCGAAGCGGCTCAGAAACTTCAATCTCTCGGTTCTGGTGACGGATGCGTTCATGGCGGCCGTGCGCGACGGGAAACCTTGGGATCTCGTGTTTGACGGCACGGTCTACAAAACAGTCGCGGCGCGCGATCTATGGGACCGCCTGATGCGCGCGACTTATGATTATGCCGAACCGGGCGTCATTTTCATCGACCGCATCAACGCGGAAAACAACCTCAGCTATTGCGAGGCGATAGAATGCTGTAATCCATGCGGCGAGCAGCCATTGCCGCCCTATGGCGCGTGTCTTTTGGGATCGATCAATCTCGCGGCACTGGTCGAACATGCCTTTACGGAGCGCGCCGGGATCGATGCGGCGAAACTCGAAACGCGCGTCGCAACGGCTGTGCGTTTTCTCGACAATGTAATTGATGTTTCGCGCTATCCGCTTGAGCGCCAAGCCAAGGAAGCGCGCGCCAAGCGCCGCATCGGCCTCGGCATCACAGGGTTGGCGGACGCCCTCATTTTCTGTGGCCTCGACTATGGCAAGGACGACGCGCGCCGGCAGGCAGCCCAATGGATGGAAACAATCCAGAATACTGCGTATCGGGCAAGCGCAAGGCTAGCGGCTGAGAAGGGCGCGTTCCCGCTCTACGCGCGCGACGCGTTTCTTGCCCGGCCCAATGTCCTGCGTCTCGACAAGGCCGTGCAGGCCGAGATCGCCAAGTGCGGGCTGCGCAACGGTTGTTTGACGTCGATCGCACCAACAGGCACCATTTCGTTGCTGGCAGGAAACGTCTCCAGCGGCATCGAGCCGGTTTTCGAATTTGCCTTCCGGCGCCGGGTGCTCGGCGAAGACGGACACACTCAGGAAGAGGATGTCGAGGACTTTGCTGCCAAGCGTTTCCGCGCCATCTCAGGCGTTGAGAAACCGCGCCCGGCAGCATTCGTCACGGCAGGTAGTCTCGCGCCGGGCGCGCACGTCGCCATGCAGGCGGCTCTGCAGCCATTTGTCGACAGTGCGATATCCAAGACCATCAATTGCCCTGAAGCGATCAGCTTCGAGGATTTTCGCGATGTCTACGCCCAAGCCTTCGCCGAGGGTCTTAAGGGCTGCACCACGTACCGGCCAAACCCGATAACGGGCGCGGTGCTCGTGCCGGTTACTGCAGAAGGCGCAACAGCTGCCACTGCGCCGTCAGCTCAGTCAGCCCACTCACGAGTGTCGCCGCGCGAAGCGGCCAAAACAGGCGACATCGTCTATCTCAGCAAGCCGCTCGAACGCGACGCGGCGCTTGAAGGTTTGACTTACAAGATCAATTGGCCGGCGAGCCCGCACGCCCTCTACGTTACCATCAACGACATCGAGCGCGACGGGCGCCGCCGTCCCTTTGAAATTTTCATCAATACCAAGAACCTGGAACATTTTGCCTGGACTGTCGCGTTGACCCGCATGATCAGCGCCGTGTTCCGCCGGGGCGGCGACGTCACGTTTGTGGCTGAAGAACTGAAGGCTGTCTTCGACCCCGAGGGCGGGCGCTGGATGGGCGGGCGCTATGTGCCGAGCCTATTGGCCGCGATTGGCGATGTGATCGAAGAACATATGATCCGCATCGGTTTTCTGGTGCCCGAGCACGTGGCCCTCCCGGACCGCGACGGCGACGTAAAGGCCGTGGCAACACAACCAGGCTTCGAGGCACGCGGTAGAAGCGGACAAGCTTCGCCGCAATCCAGCAATCCGGACGACGCAAGAACAGGCGCTGTGTCAGCGGCTGCGCCACCGGGCGGATTGTCTGCACGGCCGAGTTCTGGGCCATCTGCCAGAACATGCCCGCGTTGCGGGAACCGCAGTCTCAACCGCGTCGAGGGCTGCTGGACTTGCGCGACCTGCCAATACTCGCACTGCAGATAGCCTCAGCCTTCTTATTGTTGTTTCAACTCTCAATGGCCGGCCCGATGCGCTGTCGCGACAGCAGGGCTAGAACCCTTCCGGTTGAGATGGAAACGCGTCTCGGAGTGAATCCCCCCTCCCCGCTGGGGAGGGGGGGCTCACTTCGCTTAAGAGTCCGTTTCATCCGGAAAGACTCTAGGTGGCTGGACTCAGGTTGCTGGGCTCAGGTCTCTGGGCTCAGGTCGAGTGTGGTGTCCTAAGCCCTGGCGGAGTTTATTTCTTAAAGCCTCTTTACAATTTTTCCATTTGTGGCGATGTGCTCGCTATGAGCGTTGCCGGGAGGAGGCAATGATCAACAGATTTTTGACCATATCCAAGAATCTGCCTCTGGGGGGACAAG
>JANOKW010000377.1:0-5882 GCA_031419475.1 Hyphomicrobium sp.
GCTCGCGCCCGCGTGAGGCCGGAGGAGGCGAAAGCTTCCCTGCGAGCGTGCGTGCCGGAGCAAAAACGCCTGCCGCTGACGAAAAAACATCGCCACAGCCCGCCAATCGTCAAACACAAGCGTTGCTCAGAGGTTCCTTAATTTGGTTCGAGAATGAACCCGGTGCTCTTTGGCTGGCATGCGGCGTGGCAATTTTGGCCCAGATGCACAAGATGTCTGAGAAATATGTGATCTCGACCAAGCTCATCTGACGTTACCTCAGCCGATGGGTTAAAAAGCCCCAAGGGCGCTCCTTTGGTGCCCATTGCAAGTGTCGTCGGCAACGTGAACCGAAGTACCAGCAGTTATCAGAGGACCGTTGTCGATCTCGCCAGTCATCCGCAGACCGAGCCCTCGTGCGCCGCTGAGCTTTCGCGTCAGCGCGCCGCCGACGCCATGCCGGTTCTGATGCCCAAGAGCGTGTAGAGCGGGCACCAGCTCAGCAGGCCCGTGGTGAGCGGGACAATGCCGATCCAGCCCCAGACTGTCTCGTAGGCGGGCCCGAACAGACCGAGAGCGACAGCGATGAGGGCCAATCCGGCGATGATGCGAAGGGCGCGATCGATCTTTCCGATATTTGCAGTCATTGAAGTTCTCCTTTTGAGAATGAGACTATGGAACTTGCGCAGACGCAGATGAATGGGAGGGTGGTGCGCTGGCGGGCTTCGTCGGCTCGGGCTTGGCGCTCAACCCGTCGACGTCGGACCCCACTTCGTCACGCCAGGGCTGCAAGCGCTCAAGCGCAACCAGGCACGCGACGAGCGCCGCTGCGATTGCCAGTGCCACGGCCCAGAAGGGCATGCCCGCAAGCTGGTCCAGCGTCACCTTGCCGGGACCTCCGTTGAGCAGGAGGGGGCGCAGCGCCGGTTCCAGGTAGCCGAAGGTAATCGCACCGAGGATGCCGCCGACCACGGTGAACCATGCGTCTCGATAACCGGCGCCGATCTGCGCAAACACCGTGCCCGGACAGGCGCCCGCAATGGCGATGCCGACACCGAGAAGCAGGCCGCCAACGATATCGGCTGACCAGACGAGCCCCTTGGGATGCATCTTCACGCCCCAGATTCCGTTCAGCACAGCCAGAACGATCAGGCCGGTGATTACGGCAGTAAGGAAGATCTTGAGCATCAGGAAGGTGCTCAGCTGCATCTGGCTCAGGATCGCCCCCGGCTCGAAGACGCGCGATTTCTCAAGCGCGATGCCGAACACGGCGCCCATTGCAAGACCCAGGACGACAGCGGAGAGAACGTCCATGGTGCGTCTCCTTGCAATTACATTCAGACGCGCTTCATCAACAGTGCGGCAGCGATTGCGCCGGCGAACATTGCGGCGACCGCGACCATCGACCCGGCGGCGAGCTGCGCCATGCCGGAGATGCCGTGGCCGGTGGTGCAGCCGTCGGCGATGCGTGCGCCCAGAATCATGATGAAGCCGCCGGCGAACGCCATCGGCGCGCGGGCCGACAGACTGCTGATTCCGACAGCCCTTTGCCAGACGGGAGAGATCGGCTTGCGCCGGGCCCCCGACGCCTTCATCGACAGGAAAGCGCCAAAGACGATGCCGGCGACCATCGCCAGCTGCCAGAGATTCTTGGCGCCGTACATGTGCTTGGCGAAATAGTCCATCTTGCCGATAGAGGCGTCGGCGAGCGCTGCGATATGCGCCGCAATCGTCACATACGAGGACGACGTACCCAGCGCCGTCTCAATCAGCAGAAATGCCGGGATTTGCAGCAAGCCGATCAGAATGCCTGCGGCGTACGGGGACCAGGCCTTGTCGCTAATCGCCATTGTGAAAACCCTTCTTCCCACGGCCCACGGTCACACATCGAAACATTCGCATATGACTGCGCGTCTGACTGCGCGTCTTGGCGAATTCGAATGTCGCAACCACCCCGTTCGACAGCCCATCCCATCGTTCGGCCGTGATCGGCTCTATGCGAAGCAGGCGCACATTCGGATGCCGACGTGCGCCTTCTCGACGATATCCCAAACGCGAGACATGGTTCTGGTCTGTCATGTCACAGCCTGGCAGAAATAGAGAGTTTGATGAGGCGTTCGGCTCTCCGGCTTTGGGAACGTTCGTTCCTGCGGACAATCGGTGCGCGTCTCGACGACCTGTATGAGTGTTTCATCTCGTACCCAACGCATGGATCGCCCGGAAGTTCCCCCGGACGCCCTTGGACCGCGTCACCGGAACGCAACAGATCTCAGCATAGTTAGCACTGGGGCCAATAAGGCTAGGATAGAGTATCTTTTAGGAGTTCTCCAATGAAAGCGCTTTTCGCGATGGCGTCTGTCGCCGCTATGGTAGCAGTCTCTCCGGTCCTTGCACAGGAGAAGATGGATAAGATGATGGACAAAATGAAGTCGATGAACTGCACTGAGGCCGACATGGCGACGATGGAAACAAATATGAAGAGCATGATGGACGCCGATAAGAAAAAAATGGCGATGGACGAGATGGATATGGCGAAAAAGATGATGGCTAAAAAGGATATGGATGGCTGCATGATGCACATAAATAAAGCCATGGACAGCATGGGCATGATGAAGAAGTAAGAGCGCCAACTGAGGGAGGTGACCTGCCTCAGGGTTTTCGGACCAGCGATTACTTGAGACAGGTCAGAGGCACCTTTTTTATGAGGAAAGAGCCTTCCTCCAGCCTTCGTCCCTTTGGCGAATCGGAACGACTATGGCACCAGCCTTGGTGCCGAAATCCGCCCAGACTCACCGAGCGTTTGTCCGCCTGCGCTATACTACCCGCATATGCCTCGCCATCTTCGCTCACATAGTCGGGCGCCACTCCGACTTTTCAATCATCTCTGGCAGTTCACAGCCGCCGCCTTCACGACCTGAGATATTTCACGAGCGCGGCAACGCCGAGGATGAGCACGGCCAGCACCAAAAGCCCACCCCAACCCATGCCCCACCCCATGCCGTCCATGTCTTGCGTCATATTTGCTCTCCTTACCGGTACTAACGACCAGTTCGACTCTTCCAATAGTTCCCCTCGAGGCGCGCGTTCACAACGCGGCAACGACACGCTTTAGCCTCTTCCCCACCTCAGCTGCAGCGTTCATCAGGCGCGGGTTGTCGATGGCCTGCATAGACGCAACCGGATCAACCGCCGCCACCTCGATCTGACCATCAGCATGCTCTTGCACGACAACGTTGCACGGCAACATCGTACCGATCTTGTCCTCGAGCTCTAGTGCCTCGTGGGCGAGCTTGGGGTTGCATGCTCCGAGAATTTGGTAATTGCGGAACTCAACACCGATCTTATCGCGCAACGTTTTCTTAACGTCGATCTCGGTGATGATGCCAAAGCCTTCTTTCTTAAGGCCCTCAGTCACTCGCGCGACAGCTTCACTAAAAGGTGCCGTCATTTTCTTACTGAAGTAGTACATTATGCCAACCTCCTACGATGGAGTCATAGACCAATCACGGCGGACTGAAAATCCGCTCCGCTCACGGGCGCTCCCCTCTCGCTCGAAGCCAATACGGCAGTCGGTTTTCCCCTTGCCCAAGCAAGCTTCGCAGGCGTTGTTTGAAAGGACACCATTACAGAGAACTGCGTCCCGTGCAAAGTGCTTGAGACCATGTCTGTGCTGGGGAGGGTGTTAGGGATTGTGACCATCTATTGAAATTTAATGAATGAATTCAAAGGTAAATGGCGGAGTCTTCGACGGGGGCGGACGACTCCAAGATTGGGCGCATTTTCTGATAAACATCAGCGGCATTGGCTTTCGACAATTTCGAGGATTTCATTAGCTGCTCTATGTTCAAATCACTGCCACCCTGGTACGCATCTGAAATGCTTCCAGCCATCACGGCCGCAATACCCGCTGTCAGAAATCTTCGATCCATGCCTCCGTTCAGCAACGGATGCAACGCATGCCACAGGCTCCCAGAAAGTTCTCAGGCGCGCGCGTGCGCGCGTAAGAGTAATTAGGAAACTATCCGTTGCATCCGTTGCTGATGCAATATTGAACTCAAGAAGGCTCAGCATTTCAGCACCTTGGTCACAAATATGCGCGCCATAAATGCGTTGCTTATCCGTTGCCGATGCGTTGCTTTCTTCCAGCTTTTGAAAAGGGCTGTCGACCTACATTTACTGGGTAGGGCCCACTGCGCAAACTGCGACCTAATTTGCCTCACCTTCAAGACAGCCAAGCTTCGCTGGCACGACTGTCAAGCCACCCTTGAGGAAGCGGGGACGCACAGTGGACGATCAAGAAGCCCGCAGAATTCGCCAAAGTTTGATCGGAAACGGAGGGCGTCGGAAGCAGCAGAAGCCTGCCACCAGTGATCTGGGTGGGAGACTTGGCGCCTTGTGCCTCTTATTGCTGGGGTTGGCTCTAACCGGTTTGATCATTTTTGGCGTGCTCGGCCTGCTGTGGTTTGGGGTCACGCAACTTTTTTGAAAGCAAAGTCGCCGTAACGGATGAACCAAGGCCCAATTGAATCATCTTTTTCATGTTCGCATCTCCTTCTTCATGAATTTCTTGCGATGACCGATGTGGCCATTTGCGATCAATGTGCCAAGCGTATCGAGCACGGCCCGGCAGGCGAGCTGGGCGGTATTGTCGTTGACGTCGTAAGGCGGCTAGACTTCTACGACCTCCATGCCGCACAAGCCTTCGGCAGCGGTTCCACAAGCCTTCGGCAGCGGTTCTATGAATCATCTCAAAAGCCTCGCGCGGCAGTAGACAGCCTGGCTCGGGTGAACCGGTTCCCGGCGCGGAACCAGGATCGATCGAGTCGATGTCGAATGATAAATAGACCGCTTTGCAGCCTTCCCAGGCCATTTCGAGCGCCACTTGTCCATGAGCGTGCGCGTGAGGATGATCGTACCCTTTGCCCTTCTTGCCGCCGGCCATGTCGTCGCCCCTTGCCACAGAAACGCCTGAGACAAAGCATGGTGCGGTTCCCAACGCCGCAAAAGTCCGATTTTCTCAATCCCTGTCATTAATCAGATCAATGTTGCAGCGCATGACTGTCCCAAATGCTATGCCAGCACGTAATGAAGCTAAATGGTGCAATGGCTGCTGCCCGCCGAGCAGATTTCTGATATCAGCATCTGCCGGGCCAACTTTTTAGGCGCGCGCGGATTGGTAATGATGAACACGGGCATGGACGGTTGTTCGCCTTTCTCGCGCGGTTGATGCCAGCGGATTGGACGATCTCGTGAAACGACTTCAGGAGGTTCCAGTCGAGGGTCCGGGAAAAATTGGCAAGGCTCTTGGTCACGGCGATATCCTTTTCCTTGCAAGTAGTCCGCCAAGCGCTGCAGGCGGCTGCCCCAATTCAACCTCCCAATTGCGCTGGCGGCAAAGCTTTATCTTGCGGCAGCAGGCGTCAACGGGTTCGAAGCCAGAGGTGCAGTCGTGAACCCGGTTGTCTTAGGGCTCTTAAGCGCGGCTGGCCTTGGCACGGCAGATTTTTTGGCACGTTATAGCGCGCGCAGACTGGGGGCCGTTCCGGTCTACGCCTTTGTGCTGCTGATTGGCGCCGTGGTCTCAACCCTTTGGTTCTTTGGCAGCCAACAAAACATTGTCTGGTCACCGCTCGGGTGCGTGCTGGCGATTATGCATGGACTGAGCGTTACGGTTATGTGCGTTCTGCTCTACGAAGGACTGGCCCGCGGACCGGTTATAATCGTGGCCCCCATCGTTGCCGCGCACCCCGCTCTTGTGCTGGCCGTCAATGTCGGGATGGGTACGCGCCCGAGCGTGACGCAATGGGGGGCGATGATTGCGATCATCGCAGGCGGAATTCTCATCGCCCGGACCGCTGACTCTCATCCCCATTTCGCTTCGGCCAACAGGGAAGAAATGCGAA
>JANOKW010000378.1:0-9544 GCA_031419475.1 Hyphomicrobium sp.
GGGTCGAGCATCGTAACGCCAACCCAAAGCCATTCCAATGGACCGCCAAATCCAGCACACTCATCGGCAAGCACCGCCGCGCCAGGAAAGCGCTGGCTTCACTCGGCGGGGGATGCGAATGAATGAGTCAGAACACTAGAAAACTGGACCAAGAGTGTAAGGCCGCCAGTTTTGGTTTGTTTCCGCAAGCCCGAGCATAGTATGACGATTTGAAACTGCTAAAATCTTGGTTTTAACGGCACCCCAATGACAACAGTCCTCATCACACACCCATCGTTTCTCAATCACGACACGGGTGCCCATCACCCGGAGCGGGCAGACCGGCTGCGCGCCATCGACAAGGTGTTGAGCCACGAAGTCTACAAGGATCTCGTGCGCCGCGAGGCGCCTATGCGCGATGATGTGCGGGAAGCCATCGAGCGTGCGCATCCAGGCACCTACTATGCAGAGTTGGAAACGGCGCGGCCGCTCGCTGGGCAGGGCTTGCGCCAAATCGACGGCGATACCACCATGTCGGAAGGAAGCTGGGAGGCCGCGTTGCGCGCCGTTGGCGCCGGGCTCGAAGCGGTTGATCTCGTCATGAAAAAAGAAACGGCAAACGTTTTCTGCCAAGTGCGCCCGCCAGGTCATCATGCCGAAAGCGCGAAGGCCATGGGTTTTTGTCTGTTCAACAACATTGCAATTGCCGCGTATTATGCGCGCGCGAAACATGGCGCTGAGCGTGTCGCAGTGATCGATTTCGACGTGCATCACGGCAACGGCACGCAGGAGATTTTCTGGTCCGACAAGAATATGTTCTACGGCTCGACGCATCAGATGCCGCTGTTTCCAGGTACGGGCGCATTGAATGAGACGGGCGCCGGCAATATCTGGAATGCGCCACTACGCGAGGGCGATGGCCGGGAGAAGTTTGAAGCGGCGTTCCGCGAGCGTGTGCTGGCGCCGCTGCACAATTTCGCGCCGGACATTGTGTTTATCTCGGCGGGCTTCGACGCCCACAAGGATGATCCGCTGGCCGGTATTCAGCTCGTTGAAGCCGATTTTCTGTGGGCGACCGAAGAGTTGCTCAATGTTGCGCGGCGGCACGCTGGCGGGCGGGTGGTTTCCATGCTTGAAGGCGGCTATGACTTGACGGCGCTGGCAAGATCGGTTGCGGTGCACGTAAAGACGATGATGGAAGCGGCAACGTAATCCCGGCCCGCAATACCGGAACTTGAGAGACGTTACGCATGACCACTGCTAAGGCCCCGGCAAAAGGGCACGCCGACATCAAAGAAATGACCTTCGAGCGTGCGCTGAAGGAACTGGAAAGCATTGTCGGCCGCCTGGAGCGGGGCGACGTGGAACTTGAGGAATCGATCACCATCTATGAGCGCGGCGAAGCCTTGCGCGACCATTGCGACCGGCTCTTGAAACAGGCGGAAGCCAAGGTGGAAAAGCTGACGTTTGGGGCAGATGGCCGTCCCAAGGGCACGGAGCCGCTGGATCCTGAACGCTGAAACGGCGACAATTCGACAAAGTGTTTCAGTCAATTCAGGGGGGTCTGGCGGGGCTGTGCGGGGTTTGGCGGGAAGTGGCGGGTAAGTGCGAACATTGGTCTCTTGCGGCGCTCTGCGGGTGTGACATAACCAAGACAAGCTAAGCCCGTGTATTCCGGCTGCAGCTCCAACTGCCGCTTCAGGCGAAGGTACCGCCCCCTTGAGCAAGACCCCACTTCTCGACAGCGTTAAAATTCCAGCCGACCTGCGCAAGCTGCCGGAGAGCGCGCTGTTGAATTTTGCTGCCGAGCTGCGCCAAGAAACGATTGACGCGGTGTCGGTGACGGGCGGGCATCTGGGCGCCGGTCTTGGCGTCGTCGAACTGACGGTGGCGCTGCATTGGATTTTCGATACCCCCCGCGACCGTCTCATTTGGGATGTTGGCCACCAGGCCTATCCGCACAAGATCATTACGGGCCGGCGTGATCGCATTCGGACGCTGCGCCAGCCGGGCGGGCTCTCCGGTTTCACCAAGCGCGACGAAAGCGAATACGATCCCTTCGGCGCCGCCCATTCCTCGACTTCGATTTCGGCCGCGCTCGGCATGGCGGTTGCGCGCGATCTCGAAGGCGGATCGAACAACGTCATCGCCGTAATCGGTGATGGTGCGATGAGTGCCGGCATGGCGTATGAGGCTATCAACAACGCGGGCGCGCGCGACGAGCGCTTGATCGTCATACTGAACGACAACGATATGTCGATTGCGCCGCCGACCGGGGCGTTGTCGGCCTACTTGGCGCGCGTGACATCGAGCGGCACGTATTTGCACCTTCGCGATCTGGCAAAGCAGCTTGCCAAGATGCTGCCGAAAAAGTGGGAGCGCCGTGCGGCGCGCATGGAAGAGTATACGCGCCACCTTTGGCAGGGCGGGCAATGGTTTGAAGAGTTGGGGTTCTATTACGTGGGCCCGATCGATGGCCACGACTTGAGCCAGCTACTGCCTGTTCTGAAAAACGTGCGCGATGCCAAGCAAGGTCCTATCCTGCTGCATGTCATGACCAAGAAGGGCAAGGGCTACGCGCCCGCAGAAGCCTCCGCCGACAAGTATCACGGCGTCAATAAGTTCAACGTCGTCACCGGCGTGCAGGTGAAGCCGAAGCCGAACGCACCAACATACACCCGCGTTTTTGCCGAGAGCCTTATTCGCGAAGCCGAGAAGGACGAGAAGATCGTCGCGATTACGGCTGCCATGCCGGACGGAACGGGCCTCGATCTTTTTGAGAAGCGTTTTCCCCGGCGTATGTTTGACGTTGGCATTGCCGAGCAGCATGCCGTGACATTCGCAGCCGGACTTGCGACGGAAGGCTACAAGCCGTTTGCCGCGATCTATTCGACGTTCCTGCAGCGCGCCTACGATCAGGTGGTGCATGACGTGGCGATCCAGAAGTTGCCCGTGCGGTTTGCGCTTGATCGTGCGGGGCTTGTTGGCGCGGACGGATCGACACACGCTGGCTCGTTCGATCTTGCGTATCTCGGATGCCTGCCCAATTTCGTGATCATGGCGGCGGCGGACGAAGCTGAACTCGTGCACATGGTTGCGACACAAGCGGCGATAGACGATGGCCCAAGCGCACTCAGATATCCGCGCGGCGAGGGCGTTGGCGTGGATCTGCCGGTTGAAGGCATTCCGCTGGAAATCGGCAAAGGGCGCGTGCTGCGGCAGGGATCGAAAGTCGCGCTTCTTTCGCTTGGTACGCGACTGCAGGAATGCCTCACGGCTGCCGATCAATTGGCAACCTTCGGGCTTTCGACGACGGTGGCGGACGCGCGCTTTGCCAAGCCGCTCGACAAGGATTTGATCAAGCGCCTCGCGCAAAATCACGAAGTTTTGGTGACAATCGAGGAAGGTTCTGTTGGCGGCTTTGGCAGTTTCGTTCTGCAGTATCTGGCTGAAGATGGCTTGTTGGATCGCGGACTCAAAGTGCGCCCAATGGTGCTGCCGGATGTGTTCATCGATCATGGCAAGCCCGACAAAATGTACGAAGCTGCGGGGCTTTCGGCCGACGGCATCGTTGCAACAGTTTTCAAAGCCTTGGGCCGCGATAAGCTGACAGGCGAACTCGGCGGCGGCCGGGCGTAGAATTCTCCTCTTCCCAAACACGGTGTCTGACCCGTCAGATCGCCGCGCCGCAGTGAACCAGACAGAAGTATCTGGCGTGCGCATTATTCCCTTGACCCACGGATGAAGTGTGGCCTTCAAGGCCTATGGACGGCTTGCACAAACACCGGGGTTCGCGAGACAATGACCGACACGATGGAGTTGCGCATTGATCGCGTTGGTGCGCAAGGCGACGGTGTAGCCGATGGCGACTCTGGCCCCGTGTTTGTGCCGTTGACGCTAAGCGGCGAGTTGGTCAGGGCAGATGTCAGCGGCGAACGCGGACGGCTCTTGTCCATAGTTGAGTCGAGCCCGGATCGCGTCGCGCCGGTCTGCCGCCATTTCGGCGTTTGTGGCGGGTGCGCACTCCAGCATATGGCAGCACCTGTTTACGCGGCTTGGAAAAAAGCGCAGGTGGTGGCGGCGTTCCGGTCGCGCGGGATTGACGCAGAAGTCTCCGACGTTGTGGCGTGCACGGGTAAGCGGCGGCGCGCGGTGTTCTCGGCCAAGCGCACGAGCAGCGGCGTGGTCTTAGGATTTCATGAAGCCGGGTCGCATGAGTTGGTCGATCTGGCGATGTGCCCCGTTGTTGACGAGAGGATTGTCGCGGCGCTGCCTGCATTGCGCGATCTCATCTCGCTGCTTGTGTCGCGGCGCGGGGAGTTGAGAGTGACGACAACGTGGACCGAAGCCGGGCTCGATATTGCGCTTGAAGAGTCTGGGCAAACTCTAACGCCGGAAATCAGAGCGCATATTGCCAAGGTTGCAAGTCAAGAACGTTTCGCACGGGTCAGCATTTCCGGTGATGTGGGTTATGAGGCGCTGGCGCCGTTCCTGACGATGGGTGCTGCCGAAGTTGTGCTACCGGCGGCCGTGTTTTTGCAGGCCGTTGCGGAAGCAGAAGTTGCGATGGTGGGGCTGGTCCTTGCGGCTGTCGGTAAAGCGAAGAAGGTGGTCGATCTTTTTTCGGGCGTTGGCGCGTTTACGTTTCGGTTGGCGAAGGCGAGCACGGTTATAGCAGCCGACAGTGACAAGCGCTCAATCGCGGCGCTCAGTGCAGCGGCACGTAAAGCGAGCGGGTTGAAGCCGGTTGAAGCGATTGCGCGCGATCTTTTTCGCGAGCCAATGTCGGCAACAGAGTTGAATGCTTATGATGCGATTTGTTTCGATCCGCCACGCAGCGGTGCGGAAGCGCAAGCCAAGATGATTGCGCGCTCGAAAGTGAAAACGGTTGTTGCGGTGTCGTGCAATCCGGCGACCCTCGCCAGGGACGTGCGCATCTTGATTGATGGCGGATACAAGCTCGAGTCCGTGACGCCCGTCGATCAGTTTCTCTATTCGCCGCACATCGAAGTGGTGGCGGTGTTGAGAAAATGAATGCGCAGGCCAAGGCAAAAAAAATCGTAGGTTGGGTTAGGCCGCGTAGCATAGGTATGAATTGAGATGCTCGTCGTCAAGCGGCCGTAACCCAACAACCAAGAGCGGAGAGTTTCAGCATTGTGGATCTTTGTTCGTGCGTGAGGTTGTTGGGTTACGCCCCGGAACTGCGCGCGGTTTGCACCAGCGAAAAGCTGTGGCCGGTGCTAACCCAACCTACGTTTAATCGTTTTGCGTTGAGAGAAGTTTTTCCACATACGCCGGCACCACTTCCGTCGCTGGACCGTAGATGGCTTCAGTGAAGTGCGACGCGCCGGTTGAGGGTTCCAAATTGAGCTCGACCGTGTGGGCGCCATTTTCGCGCGCGGCGGCGACGAAACCGGCAGCGGGATAAACATTTCCGCTGGTGCCGATCGAGATGAAGAGATCGCAAGCGGCGAGGAGGCGGGCGATGCGCTCCATGTGATAAGGCGTCTCGCCGAACCACACGACATCTGGGCGCATTGAGCCCGGGCTTGCGCAGGATGGGCAAACAATCGCGCGCGATAAGTGTTCGCGCCAGGTTTGGCGCACCTCGCAATGGGCGCAGAAGATTTTCCACACTTCGCCGTGCATGTGGATCAGGTTTTGCGATCCGGCTGCCTCATGCAGCGCATCGACGTTTTGCGTGACGATGGTGACGCCTGGGTGCTCTCGCTCAAGACGGGCGAGGGCGGCGTGCGCGGCGTTTGGGTGGCACGCGGCGTGCGCGCGGCGGCGCATGTTGTAGAAATCGTGCACGAGATCGGGATTGGCTTTGAAGCCTTCCGGCGTCGCCACGTCGCGCCAATCGTATTTGGCCCAGATGCCAGTTGGATCGCGGAAGGTCGACAAGCCGCTTTCGGCGGACAAGCCTGCGCCGGTCAGGATGAGGATGTTGTCAAAGCGGGGCATGATTTCGGGCGTTCTGAACCAGCTAAGGGCGCGTATCGACGCCGCCTTTTCAGGGTTAACCTTAAGGCGTTTTGGAGCCATGCGCGCGGGGCACTGAAAACACGCGACAAAAAATATTTCGCGTGCCGATTTTTCCCCGCCCCTTGGGGTGAGCGCATAATGGCGCGTTGAAGTTTGAGGATACGCGAGAATGAGCGGGTTGTTTGGATTGGTGTTGGTATTGAGTTTGGTGCTGCTGGCAGTGCCGGGTGTCGTGCGCGCTTCACTCCCCGCATTGCCCGCGGTGGCGCAAGTATTGGTCGGCGAGAACGATGGCCATCATGGCTTCGCCAACGGGAACCGCGCGGATGCCAACGCAAGGGTCGTGACGGCCCTTGGTGACGATTTCCGTTTCGTTGCCTGTGCTGTCGATGGTTTTGCGAGGGGAGAGTATCGAGGACGTGGGTTTCACCGCAAAGCGGCACACGACCTGCTGGCCGGTGGAGATGCCACCAAGAATGCCGCCCGCGTGGTTGGAGAGGAATTTCGGCTTGCCGCCGCGCCCGATGCGCATCTCGTCGACGTTTTCTTCGCCCGTGAGTGCCGCAGCGCCCATGCCAGCGCCAATCTCGACGCCTTTGACGGCGTTGATCGACATCATCGCGGTGGCGAGTTCGGAATCGAGCTTGCCGTAAAGCGGCGAGCCCCATCCGGCGGGAACGCCGTCAGCCACGACTTCGATGATGGCACCGGCGGAGGAGCCCGATTTGCGAATGGCGTCGAGGTAGGTGGTCCACTGCTCGGCCGCTTTGGCATCTGGGCAGAAGAAGGGGTTGTTGCCTACTTCGTCCCAATCCCAGCGTTTGCGCTCGATTTTGTGCGGGCCGACTTGGATGAGCGCGCCGCGGATCTTGACGCTGGCGACGACCTTGCGGGCAACAGCACCGGCCGCGACCCGGGCGGCGGTTTCGCGCGCGGAAGAACGCCCGCCACCGCGATAATCGCGAATGCCGTATTTGGCGTCGTAGGTGTAGTCGGCGTGACCGGGGCGGTATTTGTCTTTGATGTCGCCGTAGTCTTTCGAGCGCTGGTCGATGTTCTCGATGGCGAGCGCGATGGGCGCGCCGGTCGTGACTTGCCGGCCTTTTTCGTTATGGAAGACGCCGGAGAGGATTTTTACTTCGTCGGGCTCGCGCCGCTGGGTGGTGAAACGCGATTGACCCGGCTTGCGCTTGTCGAGGAAAGCCTGGATCTCGGCGGCCTCAATTGCGATTCCCGGCGGGCACCCGTCGACGATTGCTCCGATGCCAGGACCGTGGCTTTCGCCCCATGTCGTGACGCGGAAGAGATGACCAAAAGTATTGTGCGACATGCGTGTTCCGACGCCCTTTGCGCTGCCATAAGCCTCAGGAGGCCAAGCTCCCGAACTGATGCCTCTGCAACGCTCTGTTGCTGCCAAGCTTCACTTGATGTTTTAGGAGCGCCACGGGGCCGCTGCAAGCCAAACTCGCAGGCAAAGTTCGTGACAAGGCGGCGCGACGCAGATTATCTGGTTGAAGTAACTGCGTTCACCGCCGGTGAAGCCACGCTTGCAAGCCGGAATTCAAACGGCGGTCACTGACACTAAAACGGCCACTGAAAACTGACTCTGCACTACGACTGTATCGCATCCACAACTCGGCCGAGCGCGCTTTGCATGCCTGAACGCAGCCTGCGCCGCTTCGAAGATCGCAGATGAGGAACCGTGATACGAATGGGTCGGGCACTAGGCCCGGACCGCGTTTTCCATGAAAGTTCAAAGTGTTTCGAGCACTCGGGCAACCCTGTGTTCCAACTTAAAAGCTGCTCCGGCACGGACTGAGCCTCCGGGCTCGAGGGGCTTCAAACGCTGTTCACCGTTAAGGTGGGAAAGAGCCGGGGGCTGCTCCCCTGGCTCTTTTGCGTTTTTACCGCGATGGCTGATTCGTGAAATCGTCAATCGCCAAATCCCAAACTTCCGATATGTTATCAGCATCCGTACTGTTTTTTTGGGTCGGTACTACGTCCAGGGATTATGTCTATGACCTATCGCGCATTGTCCGGCGCTCTTGTGTTGGTTGGCGCATTGCTCGCCCCAGCCTTTGCCGGGCCGGCTAAAGATTCTGGATCGAAAGCGGAAACCGTTGCCGTCGAGCGGCCGGCTTTACCCAATGAGATACCGGCCCCTGAGGCGGCCCCGCGCGCGGCGCAAATCGAACCGGTCATGGTTGAGCCGGTGAAACGCGTCGCGCCGAAAGTTCCTGACATCAAGGCGCCTGAAAACAAAATCAAGCAGGTCGTGACGATCGAGAAAGATCCAACGCTCGAGCAGAAGAAGTCTGCGGCGACAAAGGCGAGTGCTGACAAGAAGAGCTGCGGCGCGGGACAAAAGCGCAATGGCAACGGCTGCACGAAAGTGGCTGTGAATAAGCCGAGCGGAAAAAAGCGGCGCTGAGAAAGACAGAGGACTGTCATCATTTACCGAAGCGGCGATCTTAAAACGCTTCCATCAGGTAAAGGCCCCGGTTCTCCGGCCCGCTGAAGCGGCCCTCCGGCCGGGGAAGCGGGTGTTGATGTTTTCACCCGTCAACAAATACCCGAATTCCCGGAAGACGCGCTGCAGTGTATTTAAGTCTAGCGACGGTCGTCGCCAGCGCGGCTATCCGGGACCTTTGCCAGATGCAATTCGGGCTGAGTTGTTAAGGCCTAAAGCCACCGCATCTCTATGCCGCGGAGAACTAGGATCTGATCCTGCGGCACGTCGAGCATTGGCACGAGGCGGGTGTCGATATCGAGTAATGTGCCGCGCGCAACGCGGGTCACGCCGCCATGCGTGACGGCGACGGTGTCGCGCGTAATGCCGTTCAGCCAGAGTGCAGTGCGGGTCATGAGATCTTCATAACTTTCTCCGCCGCGCGGGCGCCAGCCGAAGGGATCGGCTGCTTTGCCGGCCACACCTTCTGGGTCGCTTGTGGGCAGCTCACTGGCAAGGTGCCCTTCCCAGTGGCCATAGTCAAGTTCCATGAGCTCAGTATCGATGCGGAAACTGCTTGGGGCTAATCCAAGTGCCGAACGCATGATTTCCATGGTTTCGCGCGCGCGCGAAAGCGGGCTTGAGACGAAATCGGCGCCTTCAAGTTGCGGTAAATAGGATTTCAGAACTTCGCCATTCCGCTGGGCTTGAGCGCGGCCTGTATCGTTCAGCGGAATGTCGGCTTGGCCCTGGTAGCGACAGTCGCGGTTCCAGTCAGTTTCGCCGTGGCGGATCAGGTAAAGCGTCACCCCGGGCTTCAGAACAGCGGTTCGGGTGGCTTTCGCCGTCAAGCGCCGTCGCCTTTGACAACGGAGATGTCGGGCGCGTCTTCGTTCTTCATGCCCTGGACGTGGTAGCCGCTGTCGACGTGGTGGATTTCACCCGTCACGCCGCGCGAAAGATCGGACAGAAGATAGAGCCCGGCGCCGCCGACGTCCTCGATCGTGACCGTGCGCCTCAGCGGCGAATTGTATTCGTTCCAGCGCAAAATATAGCGGAAATCGGAAATACCGGACGCGGCCAGCGTTTTTATGGGGCCGGCGGAAATGGCGTTGACACGGATGTTGT
>JANOKW010000379.1:0-3103 GCA_031419475.1 Hyphomicrobium sp.
GCTCGCGCCCGCGTGAGGCCGGAGGAGGCGAAAGCTTCCCTGCGAGCGTGCGTGCCGGAGCAAAAACGCCTGCCGCTGACGAAAAAACATCGCCACAGCCCGCCAATCGTCAAACACAAGCGTTGCTCAGAGGTTCCTTAACAACTGCCCGTGGCGTTGAAGGACCCACCTCAATCGGAGGGAAAAATCTTAAGTATATCAATAAATTATAATACAATCTTGAATTGCGTTCGAAACCTTCGAGTCGAAGCTAAGAAATTGCCATCAAAACCCTCGACATCAACGTCTGTCGTCCGGTGCGGGCACTTTTCCGTGAAGTGCAAGCGTGTTCTGAGGGTGATACAATTCGTTTGTTAATAGGGTTAATGAAGTCTGGCGGGCTACGCCAGAGGGCATCTAAGATTATTTCAAAGTCGAGTAGTTGAACACGTTAGTGGAGGTTCGTATTTATGAGTTTAGAGGGCAAGGGCATCGGTGCGCCAACGTCGCCGACACATGATGCATTTCAGCTAGCATTCGAAACGGCGGATATTTTCTCGCTATTTTGGCAACCCCTATTGAAGGGCGTTGGCCGCTGGCAGCTTGAATTGGCGCAAGCGGGCGCGAAACAAAGCCGGGCGGCCATTGAATTCGGCCAACGGATGGGACGGGTCACAAACCCAACTGACATGGTCAACGCTCAAGTTGTTTACTGGCAGCAGATTGGCCAAGTCTATTCCGAAGCCAATCAGCACATCACGCAAGCCATGGCGCGCGCCGCTGAACCGCCTGCTGGCATTGAATTTTCCCCGGTTCAGATGAAACGCCCACACGACACCATGCGACTCGACGACGTGGCAGCGCCACGAGGCTACGAGGAGCAGCGCAAGGTTGCGTAAAATTTGAGTGCGTAGGCAACCATCTGAAAATAATTGGTAAAATACAACGGCTGGCGGATGAGCTGGCCGTTATGCGTTTATGGCGCGTGAGCTCTTACTGAAGTGCCGCAAGGGCTTCGGGAAATCCTTTGAGCGAAATCGGGATGCCGATCCCAGCTTCTTCGGTCTGAAAGATAATGAAAATAGCGGTCTTGCCTGTTTTCAGCTGTTCGACCAGCGGGTCTTCGACGACCACTTGCGCGTAGCAGGCGAAGTTGTGACAGCGCAGGAACGGCGCGTGGCCGACATCTTTGTCATCAATCTTGAGGCCGAGGCCCGGAGGCAGGAGCACGCCAAGCGGCGCGAATACGCGCAACACGCGGGTTCCGTTCGAGAATTTCTGGAAATAGACCGTCAGACCAATGTTGTTCTTGTCTTCGGCGGTGACGCTTTGGACCAGCGCACACACGCCGGATTTTGATCCGGGCGGGGGATCTTTGCAGACGATCTGCCAATCTCCGTGTTGAGCCTTGACCGTTCCTTCAGGTGCTTCCACTGCTGCCGCCTGCCGTGTGGGGAAAGTTACAGCAAGGGCCGCGGCCACAATCAGGACCGCGCCAAAAGGGCCCGCAAATTTGCTTGTCGTTGATGTCGCGGCAGTCGTTGCGTTGGGCAAGGGGCACTCCTGGGCGCATATCGTGTGGACTGCGATCGACTTTCGAGAGTGAAGCGGTTCAAAATGCTGGCGCTGCCTGCCGGTGCGCGGGCGAGATGTTACCTTGGATATCAATTGGGCCGAATTCTGTTGCACCGCCCGCGCCTGCCCTTACTAGGCTCTCCACGCGATTCGTGCACGCCTTCGCGAACAAATGACGCAGAAAACTTGACTTGAGCCAAAGAACCCAGTTGTGCTCTGGTAGCCACTGGGGGAGTGCGTGTTCCACGCGGGCCGTGCGTTGACCCTATGTCCCGGCGTTCGGGGCTAAATAATGATACTGGGGCGGGACTGCCGTGGCGAAAGGCAGCCTGATTAAAGGGAGACGCCTGAACCCGCTATCGGGGCTGGCGAACTGGGAGCGAGAGAATGCTAAGACGTTTGTTTGGCGCGGTCACGTTGATGGCTGTCGCGAGCCTTGCCATGACGGTTCCCGCGCTTGCCGGGCTTGGGCACCCCACAGATGGCCAGATGGGTCTGCAGTTTCCTGCAACTAGCATCATGTCGGAGATCCACACGCTTTATGATTTTGTGAATATGACGATCATCGCGATCACCGCGTTCGTGCTGCTCTTGATGCTCTACGTCATGTACCGCTTCAACGAGACGAAGAACCCGACGCCGTCGCGCACGACGCACAATACGTTCCTTGAGGTTGCCTGGACGATCATCCCGATCCTCATCCTCGTTGGCATCTCAATTCCCTCCTTCAAGCTGCTCTATGAGCAGTATCGCTTCCCCAAGCCCGACATTACGATCAAGGCGACTGCGAACGCTTGGTTCTGGGAACATGAGTACATGGACCAGAAGATTACGCTGACTTCAAACATGCTGCGTGACGAAGATGTGCTCAAGGCAAAGATGGGCGACAAGCCCTACGCCGAGAAGTACGGCAAGCTTGAAGGCACAGCCCTCCACAAGGCGCTTCTGGCTGACGCGGCTCCCGTGTGGGCCGAGCGCAAGGATCTGCGCCAGTTGACGGTCGATCAGGAAATCGCGCTTCCTGTTGGCAAAGTGGTGCACATGCTGGTCACTTCGAACGACGTCATCCACTCTTGGACAATCCCGTCGTTCGGCGCGAAAATGCAGGCCGTTCCGGGCCGCACCGCCGCTGTATGGTTCCAGCCTGACAAGGTTGGCGTCTACCACGGCCAGTGTTCGGTGCTGTGCGGCAAGAACCATTCCGGCATGCCGATCGTCATCCGTGTCGTTGAGTCGGCGGTTTACGATGCCTGGATGGCAGCGCTCGTTGCCAAGGACAAGAAAAAGGCCGCCGAAATCCTGAAGGCTGATGCCGGACGCCAGACGGACAACAAATCTGTCGCGCAAGTCGTAAACTAAAAATTATGCCAAGCGCCGGAGCAAAAACTCCGGCGCCAAAACACATAATCTTCCGAGGATAACCCTCTAGGAATAAGGGCTTCGACACATGGGTAGCACGGCTTACGGGGCGCACGACGATCACGATCACGCGCCGACATTCTTCAAGCGCTGGTTCTATTCGACGAACCATAAAGACATCGGCACGATG
>JANOKW010000380.1:0-17909 GCA_031419475.1 Hyphomicrobium sp.
CAACCGCGTCGAGCGGTTCTTCAATCGCATCAAGCATTATCGTGCCGTTGCGACACGCTTCGACAAGCACGACGCCAACTTTCTGGCATCAGTCAAACTTGCTGCAATTCGAATTTGGATGCGATTTAATGAGTCTATGAACTAGTTCGCTTAAGAGCTAGCTTGCTCACCCATGGGCGCTGCTTCGCTCAAAAACCGATTCTAGCGCACCACCTGTAACGCTCGGCTCGATGCAGAGTTGCACCGTAAGCGCGGTTCCAACGCAAAGAGGTCCGGCAATAGCTTTTGCCGAGAAACTCGAGGCGCCAATGATACGCAGACCACCTATGATGGGGCGATCTGTTTCACATCGCGGCGCATAGTTGTTCGGGCTAGAACGAAGCATTGTACAAAGCACGGTAGTGAAGCTTAGGGATGACGACAAGTTCAACATGTCGCTGAGGAAGTTCGTCAAACACGTCGGCGTGACATCCCAGCAGGAGATCGAGCGCGTGGTGCGCGAGCATGCGCTCAGAGGCAACGGCACCTTGGTCGTCAAAATGGTCTTGACCGCAGAAGGTTACCAATCTCAACGACACCGTCGAAGGCCAGATTGATTTAAGCTAGACCGATCTATTTTTGTTCACGGCTGGCTCCAGAATGTGCATCGACGGTCCAGTGAAACGCACCTATAGTCTTAAAGCCCGTGACGCCAATGCACAGGCGGGCTATCGATTTTACTTTTTAACCGGGACCCTTTTGCGTGTTCCGTTCACTGGGTCTGGACTTTTTCGGAAGAAAGGAAGTCTCATGCGCACACTCGTCGAGCCGCCGCCGTGGTCGCGCTGCGACCTTTGCGGCGCTGAAATGCGGCTCAAGCTGGTTGAGCCCGCCGACAGAAAGTTTGATATGGAGAAAGAAATCTTTGTCTGCGCAAGCTGCGGTCGTCAGCGGTCGTGCACCGTCATGCATAACCCATACACGCCTCACATCAAGGTCGCTCACTAACAACGGTTTTGGGAAGACGCGACATGATCGGAATTATCGCACGCGCCACGAGCGGTCATTCAGTGCCTCGCCATATCGATCAACCCGCTGGTTCTTGACTGGCAACGCCAGTCCATGCGCCGCGACCGACACAGCGAGGCGAACCACCATCTACGAGACGTCTGACGATAACAATTTAAACCTCCCGCACGGGCGGATGGCGCAACTCACCATTGCAGATTGCCGCCGACTGCCGTGCTGGTTACAGTCTCCCAACGGGAGACCGCGCTCAAATCGCCATAGAGCCAGCCGCACCACCTGAGCGCCACCTCCCGCAATTTCGTGCCTGGGCGCTTCTCCGACGTCGGCCTGCGCGCGCCGCTCCGTCAACATCGCCGACGTCCGAGAAACCTGCACCAAGGCTGACGTATTGAGCCATGGAGCGATGGCCCGCATTCCAGTGGTAATCCGAAGTTGCGTGATTTTTGCGGGAGTGGGTCCCGCACTGTGCTGAACTGATGGGCAGACGTTGCAACGGGCGTCCCAACAACTCATTGATATTGTTTAAGCCGTGTAGGCTAGTGCGGTCTTTTAATCAGAGGGTCGTTGGTTCGATCCCAACCGGGCTCACCATTCACTATCAATGCGCTAGCGGCGATGATCTGCGGCGCGAGGTTTCCCAGCCGCGTCAGTGGATTTCCCACTTTCATGTTCCGCCGCCGTTCTTAACCTTGTCCGGTTCGAGCCGCAGTACCGCGTTCTTCGGGCTGCGGGCCCAAGTGTCGACAACATGTAACCAGATCAGTCGAGGATCGGCGGTTTGCAGGGCTGATTGGATCAAATTGATTTCGGCGCCGGATGAGAATGCTCCAGAAAGAAACGGATCATCTCACGTGAGGCGTCCGGCCCATGGGGATCGGTATAAGACCCCGCCGGACTGCCGCCCGACCATGCGTGTCCAGCTCCATGGACGACCCACATCTCGAGCACCGCCCGACCGCTCGCATCGAAGTGGCTGGTTCGGCTGTAGGTGCGCCCGCCTGACACATGCCCCGGTTGAGTCACAGATCGCAACGCTCCAGGCCCAATCGGCTGAGACTGCTCAATGACGTGATGGCCATTTCGTGGATGCACGGTCACGTCTTTGTCGCCGTGAAAAACAATGGTCGGGACGAGCCGGTCGTGCCCGTGCGACCCGTGAGAACGATGTGACCGCTGCGCGGCGCCGGAGGTACCCTGCTGCATGGCTGTGAACGCCGAAGGAAGATCATTGGCCGCGCCGCACGCGAGTCCGGAATGAACACCGGCCGCCGCGTAGATGTCGGGATAGGTGGCGGCCATGATCGCGGCGGCCGCCCCGCCCGCCGATAGGCCCGCAACGTAGATGCGCTGCGGGTCGATCGCGTAGCCGTGTGAGATCTGGCGTGTAATGCCAGCGATCAACGAAGGCTCCCCTCGATCACGTTGCTGGTGGCCCGTATTGAACCAATTCCAACATTTCGAGCCGTTGGCGGACTTCGGTTGTGCCGGGTACGCGACGAAACAGGCACGTTCCTCTGCCACAAGATTCATACGCGTACCGGCGGCGAATTCGTCGGCTGACTGTGTGCAACCGTGCAGCATGACGACCAGCGGAAGCGGGTTTCCCCGGTAAGCACTGGGAATGTAAAGTTTGTAGTCGCGGGTGCCCGCTTGGTCTGTGAAAGTAGCATTCAAAAACTGGCCGCCTCTTGGCAGCACGCCCGGGGTGGCACTTGGTGACGAGATGTCGGACTTGGTGCCGGTGTCTGTTGGTATCGCATGGATCCGGCCAATCTTTGCCATGAGACGACCAAGCCAGCCGGGCGTAGGCGACCGAGTGCTGGCACTTGACCGAGTGTTGGCACTTGACCGAGTGCCGGCACTTGAATGACCCGCCGGAATTACGGCCGCGCCGGCTTCGACGTCTCCCTTGAACGATGATCGTCTAAGGGCAGGCGCCTCGATCATCTCAGGCGTCAATTCGATGATACCGGCGGCTCCAAGGGGCGGAGAATCGCCGGCGGCGCGAAGCCCTTCGGTTCTGGCGTCCGGTTCCATTGCGCCTTGGAGCGTGCGTTGGAGGAGCGCAGTGGCCTCGGTCAGGCGCCCTTGGCGCGTCAGGCGCGTTGCTTCGATCATGTCTGGATGCATCGTCATCTTCATTGCGTGGTTCCTATAGTCTTTCAGAATTTGAATTCCCGGCGGAGGTGCGCTAAAGCCCGGCTCTTCGTGGAACGGCGTGGCCTTGGTCTACGGCCGTTTGCAGCCAGAACGGCTCAGCGGGTTCGGTCGTAGAGCGCGGCTTTCACGTCCGCGCTTGCGTGCAACGCTCCCAAAACTTCAATCGAGGCAATCGTCGCCCGGGCGAGTTCGGGCGTCACGTCATCCGCGATGCTGGCAAGACCGAGGACATGGATCTGGAGCGTCTGCCCGGCGTCGCGGACCTCCTCTAAATCCTGGCGCGTGTAGTGCCGTAGCCCAAGATCCAGGGATTTGCGGGCCACCGATCGCCTGGTTGCCTCGGCATGCCGCTCTAGTTGGTTGCGGATCGCGGTTCGGATGAAGTCGGTGCGGTTCGAATAAAACTTCTCCGCCACCAACAGGTCGATATGGCCCAGATCGACATAACCCAAGTTGATCGTGATCTTCTCAGAGTCGCATGCCTTCGTGCGCAGATCGTGAACTGTAGTAACCATCTTGGCCCTCCAAAACATCCACCCGGATGGTGTATGGCTGGTATATGGATGGTTGGTGACAAATTTCAAGGGGCAATGTTCGCAGGCATTCGTCAGGCTAAGGCGAAGACAGTAATGGTCGAAGAGTTAACGCGCAGGATAAAGGAGGGTGCGATCCGGCTCACCGGCAATGAGGTCCTACTATGTAATCTATGCCCCAGACGATACCGCAATGGCGGTGAGCACGTCACGTTCATCTTGATCGTGTTGCCCACGGCAAGGGGACGCGCGTCAGTATGGTCTGACTAAGGAGATGACTCATGGGATGACTAAAGGGGATCGCCGAAGCGCATATTGGGAAACGGGCCGAACTTCGCAGCAAGGTTTCGCCGAATTGACGGCATCGAATGGTATAGTGCAAGTAGAGGCATCGACCGGCCCGCTATTCTAGGTCCTAAAAAACAGGAGCAGTTCATGACCCAGAACCCATTCGAGATCCCTCAACAGTTGCGCGATCTCGCGCAGAAAAACATCGAGCAAGCAAGTGCTGTCTATGGTCAGTTTATGGATGCCATGACGCAAGCATTGAGCATGTCGTCGAAGACGATGCCAGCCAATGAGATGACACACGGGTTCAAGGCAGTTCAAGAGCAGGCGACTAAGTTCGCCAAGCAGAACGCCGAGGCGGGATTTGCCTTGGCAAGCGAACTTGCCAAGTCCAAAGACATGCAGGAAGTATTTTCACTTCAAAGCCGGTATGCACAGGCTCAGATGCAGGCGTATGCCCTTCAGGCGCAGCAGCTGGGCCAGCTCATGACTCAAGCTGCCCAGTCTATACGGCCCGGCAGCTAGTGCCGACGGTCAAGGTTGCATTCAACCTGGAAGGCGCCGTTAGGTCGCCCTTTTCGGTTAGCCGTTAACTGGCTGAAACGGCTTCCGACTGTGTGAACTTTCATCGCCAACGGCACACTATGTCAGGCAGCGCGTCGGGGGAGCGACATAACCCAAGAAGGTTGGCAAGCAGTGGGTTTTTGATGAAGCCTTCAGACGGGAGGCTGTGCGAATTTTGTCGAAGCGCATGCGACACATCCGTTGCCTCGGACGCGCCTAATGGCGTATCGTTCGTGCGGGATCGCTGGCCGCCGGGCCGAAGACAGGATGCCGTGCATTGAAGCGCAAGATTGCTGCCATTCTAGCCGCCGATATTGCCGGCTACAGCCGTTTGATTGCGGAGGACGAAGAAGAGACACTTCGCCGCCTGACGAACTACCAGAATGTATTCAAAGACATCATCATCGAGGCTGGCGGGCGAATTTTCAAAACGGCGGGAGACAGTGTCCTCGCGGAGTTCCCGAGCGCAGTTGACGCCTTGCGGTGTGCCATCAACGTGCAAGAAAGTTTGCGCATCAAGAACAATGCTTACCCCATGAGCCGGCAAATGGCTTATCGCATGGGTTTGACGATCGGCGATGTTGTCGATCAGGAGGGCGACCTGCTCGGCGATGGCGTGAATATAGCCGCGCGCTTGGAATCGTTGGCGCAGCCGGGCGGTATTTGCATCTCGAAGTCGATGCACGACGCAGTGAGTAGCAAGCTATCTGTCTCATACGTCGATATGGGCTCGCATCAAGTCAAGAATATCCCAATACCTGTGCACGTGTTTGCCGTCTCGTCGGATGTGCGCCAACCCGAAATTCGACCCGGCAGCGTTACGCCACCGAACGGGGAAAACGGCACCTCTCCTGGCCGAGCATCGGATGCCGGTGCCAAGCGCTTCGATTTGCGCCACCCGCCTTTGGCGATATCGGCGCTGGCGGTTGCCATCGTAAGTGCATTAGCCGTTACTGCTTGGCAGCGATTGCCTGGCGTTCCCCCTGAACCCGTAACTGAGGCAGCGGTGCCTGCCGCGTCCAAGAATACGCCCCCCGCCAAAATCGTCGCCGTTGCACCGCATGAAACCGCTACCCCGGCCAAAGCCCAGGCAGCGATTGAGGGGACTGAACCACCACCTGCCGCTTCTACGTCTGTTGGCGATGCCGCGCCGCAAATCACAGCATCACCACAGGCTGTGGGCGGGGTAGCTCCCGCTCTGGTGCCGGCCCAATCAGTCCCATCGAGTTCTAACGAAACGGATACAGCCGCAGCGCAGCGCCGCTACACGGCGAATTGGAACGCGTGCAATGGCGACGACACCGAAGTGGCCTTGAGGGGTTGTAAAGGGCTCATTTCGGATCGTAGCCTGTCAGGCGAAAGCCTGGCAACGGCTCAGAGCCGGCTCGGCTTCGCCCTCCGCAAGTCAGGCGATTTCGACGGCGCCATTGCGGCACTATCGGAGTCGATCACTTCGGCAGCAACGGCTGTTGCCTACAACGACCGGGGCATCGCCTATTTACTGAAGGGCCAGTTTGAACGTGCGCTTGCGGACTACAACGAAGCAATTAAGATCGATAGCAAAAATGGTGAAGCTTTAAACAATCGTGCTTGGACCTATTACAAAACCAGCCAGAACCAAAAGGCCCTCATCGATGCAGATAAGGCTGTGAGCTTGATTCCCGGCAAAGCCTACGTGTGGGATACTCGGGGACACATCCACGAAGCACTTGGTGATCGCAAGGCCGCAGAGGCAGATTTCGTCAAAGCGCTCTCGCTCGACACCGGACTATCGTCAAGCCGAACAGCATTGAAACGGCTAACAGGGCGCTGAAACGCCCTGTTCCCAATTCAAAATAGCCATGGCTATTCTCCCAGATTGACGATCTGAACGCGCCGGTTTTCCCGAGCATTAGGGTTCACTGTATCCTTCAGCCGCTCCGGCCCATAGCCAACGGCGATGAACTGCGAGTTGGCGAGTTTGAATTCGTCGATCAAAAGTTTGCGTACGGCTAAAGCGCGGCGCTCGGACAAAGTTTGGTTGTAGGCCGGTGCGCCCGTCGCGTCGGTGTGACCCGCGAGTAAAAAACTTGAACTTTTCAACTGGCCGTTCTGCAGGGCCGTCCCAAGCGCATCGATGCTCGGCCGCGCTGCCGGTGAAATCTCAGCCGAGTTCAACTCAAACTGAATTTCCATGTCCTGCACCGGCAAATCCTTCACGGCATCTGCAAGCTTGCCACGCTCTTCTGACGAAATCGAGATGCCGCGCGAAGTTTTGTCCTTCAGCGCATTGATGAGCGAAGCGGCGGCTTTGCTTGGTGCGCCGCGTGTCGCGCCCTTCGACTTGAGGGCTTCAACGATGCTATCGGCGGTCGGGGCGTTGGCCGTTTGACTGAGCGCGATCCCGCTGCCGAGAAAGATAACGCTGCATATAAGCGACATCGAGAAGGCTACTTGACTAGCGGATTTTTGGCTTGCCGCGCGCATGGCACAGGGTCTCCTTTGAAGACAATCAACTGTTTCTAGCGTGCCAGCGACGGGCCAGCAATCTAGTGACGAAGCGCTGGCACGGGCCGCTGGCCGGGTAAGGGCCAGTGGATCGTTGGCATTGCTTCGCAGGGATAGCATCATAAAAATCCGCTGGAGACTGTTCCGAACGTAACATACGGCTGAGGATTTTCTGCGTATTTCTGTTATCTATGCATGACAACCGGCGGAGGCGACACGCGTGCGGCTGAGGTTCCTGGTATTAACCCTAGCGCTAGGCTGCGCCTGCTCCGGATCTTTCTCCGGTCCGGTGCACGCCGATACGCGCAAGGACTTGACGGCGGAGATATCCGCACTCACGGCCGATGCTAAATATGACGAAGCACTCGCCAAAGCCAATGCACTCATAAAATTGTCTCAGGATGAAAACGGCGGCGACACATCCCAGCATGCCGAAGCGTTATCATGGGCAGCGTATCTCCATGTTGTGCAAGGCGACGTCCAAGGTGCCAGCAATTATTTCGAGCAAGCCGTTGAAATTTATGGCCGGGTACTGCCAGCCGATCACCCCGATCTTGCAACCTCGCTCAACAATCTCGGATACTATCGCTACCGGCTTGGCCGCTATCAGGAAGCTGAAGCGCTTTATCAGCGGGCCCTCGATATCCGCGAGAGCGTGCTGAAACCTAACGACCCGGCGATTGCCGATACGTTGACCAATCTCGGCGAGCTCTACAAAGCCCGCGAACGGGCGGATGAATCAATACCGCTCCTCAATCGTGCGCTTGAAATTCGCTCGCGCAGTTTGAAACCAGACGATCCAGCGATTGCTGCGAGCCTGCAGAATCTGGCCGGTGCTTTTGAACTCGACCCGAAAGGCGACAAGTTCGTTGCTGCTCAGAAGCTATTGGAAAAGGCACTGGCCATCCGGCAAAAGTCGCAGCGCGCAGACCACCCGGAAGTGGCCGGCGCCATCAGCAAACTTGCGACCAACCTCTTCAACCAGGGAAAGTATCGCGAAGCGGAAGCACGTTTTGCCGAAGCTCTGGCCATTCGCCGCAAGTCACAGCCAGCCAAACATCCCGAAATTGCTTTGACGCTCGCAGGGATCGGGCTGGTCCACACGGAGCAAAAAAAGTATGCCGAGGCCGAGGCCGAGCTGCGTGAAGCGTTGACCATACGCGAACAGGTTTTGGCTCCCAACGCGACGACAACAGCGGAGTCGTACCGCCATCTCGCACGCGTTCTTGAGCTGCAGCAGCGTCCCGCCGAGGCGCTCGAGAAAATCCGTCTCGGCACACAAATCGCGCTGACGCGAGAGCAACCCAAAGCCAAAGGCCGCGAGCATCTGACCGAACATTTGCGAATTCTTGCAAGCTTGAGTGAACACGACAGCAGCAAGAAAGTTGAAGTGATGGACGAGGCGTTTGCCATCGGCCAGCGCGCTGGGGAGAATGAGGCCGCGTCCGCGGTTGCGCGTATGGCCTCGCGATTTGCGACCCAAGACCCAGCCTTGCAAGGGTTGGTTCGTGACTTGGAAAACATTGACGCTCAGATGAACGTGCTTGAGCGGCAGTTGACGGAAGACTTGGCCCTGCCTCCGGAAAAGCGCAGCCTCAACACACGCGCGCAAATGACAGAGCTTGAGCAGCGCCGCCCAACAATCGATGCGCGGCTGAAGAAAGACTTCCCCTATTATTTCGATTTGACCAAACCCGATCCGCTCTCGATTGCGGACACGGCCGCGTTGCTTAATCCGGACGAAGCCCTGATTAGTATCGTGTCGGGGACGGATGAGACTTATGTTTGGGTCGTGACGCGCGAAGGCAACGCCTGGCATCGCGCAAACCTCAGTTGGAGTTGGCTTGAGAAATCTGTGTCGGCTTTGCGCAAAAGCCTCGACACGGAAGACTTGAAAAAGAATATCAACAGTGCGGGTAGCTTGCTCGACATCGGCTTAGCCAACGAGATTTACGCCAAACTCCTGCAGCCGCTTGAAAGCGTCTTCAAAGACAAAAAGCACCTCATGATCGTGCCGTCGGGGCCGTTGACCAGCCTTCCGTTCCAGGTTCTCGTCACCCAGAAGCCAAGCATCATGCATCCCTCGATCGGCGAACTTCCAGCCTATCGTGACGCGCAATGGCTCATTCTGCGCCACGCGCTCTCCGTCGTGCCATCCGTGACAAGCCTCAAATCGCTGCGTAAATTGAAGCGCCGGGCAGATGCTGGAAAGCCCATGATCGGCTTTGGCAACCCGAAGCTCAGCACGCGCGTGTCATCAAAGGGGGCGTCCGCCGCGCCTGTTCGCGTCGCTGAAGCCCAGACACGCGGCGGCGATCCAAACCTTCGCGATGTTATGGCGACAAGAAGCATCCTCGCGACACTTGAAGAACTGCCCGGCACCGAAGATGAATTGCGAACGATCGCAAAAGGGCTTGGCGCTTCCGAAGCCGATCTGCATCTGGGCGCCTCTGCGACCGAGACAAGCGTCAAGACAACGGATCTCTCAGTTTACAACGTCGTCTACTTCGCGACCCACGGTCTGGTGGCCGATGACATCAAGGGCTTGAACGAACCGGCGCTTGTTCTGACGCCGCCGGACGTTCCTGACCCCAATGACGACGGACTGCTGACCGCTTCAGAAATTTCGCAAAGCTTGAAGCTGAACGCCGATTGGGTGGTGCTTGCAGCCTGCAATACGGCGGCTGAATCAAAGCCCGGTGCCGAAGCCCTGTCGGGGCTCGCGAAGTCATTCTTCCATGCAGGTGCGCGCGCCCTTCTGGTCTCGCACTGGCGGGTCGATAGCGAAGCAGCGGCGAGGCTAACAACCGCGACGTTCGAGATCCAAAGCCGCGATAAAACAATAGGCCGTGCCGAAGCACTGCGCCAAGCCATGCTGATGCAGATCCAAACCAAAGTCACTGACACAGCAGATTTGTGGAACGCCTATCCGGCATTCTGGGCGCCGTTCTCAGTCGTTGGAGAGGGCGCTCAATAACCGGTCAAAGAGGGATCAGCGCGCTACCACTCGTAGCGCATGCCGAGTTGGCCGGCCGCACCGATCACGTCGCCGCCACCGCGAATTTCGGCTTGCATCATGTAGGACATGCCATTGCCCATGCTGAGTCTGGTTTCGAGCTGTCCAAGAACCCGAATTTTGCCTTCATCGACTGGGCCAACGGCTTCGCCGGTCTGTCCGGACACGGACTGAAAGCCGCTAACGGCCACATCGCTGTAGAGGAATGCTCCAACCGTGGTCGTCAACAGGTAGCCGCCGTCGAGTTCAACTCGATCCCCAAACCGGGCACCCGCCTGGAGGCGCAGCGCTGTTCCATCTTCGAGGCCGAGACGGCCCGTCGGCTGTACGCCACCATCGCGGAATACGCTGTTGCTGGGATCATTGCCGAAGTCGGTAATCGTATAGCGCAAGCCTGCCATCGGCTCCCACCACTTGTTGTCATCGCCGATGACGTAGCGATGCGCCGCGTTGGCGGAGATCATGTAGTTGTTGACCGAAGCACTTCCATTTTGCGTGCCCACGTCGTCATCGCAGCGCTGCCGGAGCGTGCTGCTTTGCGTGAGATCGAAGAAGTCGGCCTTGAAGGCGACATCGAAAGTCCACTGGTCTTTCACGTACGCCATGTACGTGCCAACGAACGGGCCGTCGATCGTCTCCTTATTGTCTTGGCGGAAATAGTTCGTATTGCCGCCGCCAGGTAGCGTATCCGGCGGGGCATCCGCTTCGTTGACAGCAAAGAATGTGTTGCTGAGCTTTGCGCGTGTTTCGTTGTAGCCGCTGAAAACGCCAAACTGCAACGCTTGAACCGTTTCGCCCCGGTTTACTTGCGTCCAGTCGGCACCAATTATCCCGCCGGCCGATATGGCTCTGCGTGTTGGATTTTCCTGATTGCCCGGCGCGATGTTCTTGTGGCGGTCATAGCCCAAGTAAGACTGGGCCCAAACGGCAGTCGTCCGCGAGATGCCGCCCGCATAACTCGTTTCTGAGACGACGCCATAGTCGTCTTTGAGGCTGGGCGTGTGAGTGCGGGTGCTCTTTGCCTTCGGGGCTTGCTCAACGGCCTGCTCGGGCTCAGCAGCTTTAGCGGCTTTATGTTTTTGTGCCACTTCCACAACTTCGGGCTCAGGCGTGCTGTTCGCGACGGGCGCCTTCTTCGCCGCCTTTGGTGCTGCATCTGACGCTGCTTCTACGACCGGCGTTGGCTTCGCAACCGGCGCCGGTTTTGCGGCAGCGCTGCTCGCCGCTGGGGCTGCAGGTTTTGGAGCGGATCCGTCTACCGGAGCGGCGCTCTGTTCGGACGCAGGTGCTGCCTCATTAGAAACCGGAATGGGCTGTGGGCTCTGTGCTTCTTGCGTACGCCGGCGGATTTGCTCCAAAACCTGTGTGGTTGATGTCTCGGTTGTGGAAATTGAGGGAGGTCCGGAGGCGCCGCCGCTAACCGCAGCCATGCCGCAGGCGGCTAAAGCCGCAGGCACCGACCAGCTCGTTGCGATCCCGACGGCAAGAATTGCTATCGATCCGCGGCCATCGAATATTTGACGCATTCGGAATTCTCCGGTCATGCGCTGGAAAGCCGGAGGACGCCCGGGCCAGCATTGCCACATTAATTCTTGAGCGGTGCACAAAATGAAATGCACCCCGTTTGGTTTTCTTGCTTATTCTCATTCTGTAGTCGAGGGGTGCCTGCGGCTTTTCGTTATAAAGACATCGACTGTGTCTTGAGTACGCTACAAAAGGCCGGGCCACGCCTCAATCGGGTGTGACTGCTTGGTTATTGCGAGGTGCTATCGATTGACTCGCGCACCGAATCACTCAGGGCGGCGTCTTGCCTTTGCCCTCAGTGCCCTGCCTCGGCATGTGCGGCGTAACTCTTACCTTCGAGCTTGGGCCGCTCTGAACTTGCAATCTGCCCATCGTCGATGCGCACAATTCGGTCGGCATACTGCAGCGTGCGGTGGTCGTGGGTCACGGCGAGTACGGCACGTTTGGTGTCCTGCGCGACTTCAGCCAAGAGTTCCATAACGGCTTGTCCGTTCTGTCCGTCGAGAGCGGCGGTCGGTTCGTCGGCGAGGATGACCGAGGGGGAGCCGGCTAGCGCGCGCGCGATGGCAACGCGCTGTTTTTCGCCGCCCGACATTTTGGATGGCGCCGCGTTAATGCGGTGCGACAGTCCGACCGACACGAGCGCGTCGGCTGCCATATCGTAGGCGTCCGCTCCGTTGATGTCGCGCAGGTCGAGTGCCAGCATCACGTTTTCGACCGCCGAGAGCGTCGGCACCAGATTGTACGACTGAAACACGAAGCCGACATGACGGCGGCGCAGGTTGGCAAGGCCTTCCTTGCTCATGCCTTTGGTCGAGCGCCCAGCCAGCGAGAGACTGCCTTCCGTCGGCGACAAGATGCAGCCTATGATCGATAGCAGCGTTGTCTTGACGGATCCCGATGGGCCCATCAGCAGAGTTAGCTCGCCTGCGTGCAGCGAAAGGTCGATGCCCTTCAGAACTTTGACTTCGTTTGGGGCGTCGCCGAGAACCTTCACGATGCCGTGGGCTTCGACCATGATTTTGTTGTTCGAGACGTCTGACATTTTGAGTTCCCGTTTGCTTACCGGCTGAAGACGACTGCTGGGTCGATGCGGACGACTTTGATGATGGCGCTGAGCGCCGCAAAGATACACATGCCGATGGTGACGGCGAAAAGTGTCAGTGCCAGTTCCGGCGTCATGACGACGTTGAGTTTGGTATCCTGCGCCGCATGAATGACGCCAAGGGCCAATGTGATGCCGAGCAAGTAGCCAATGAGGCCTGAAAGAACCGCCTGCATTAGAATGACTTTGACGATATAGCCGGCCCCGGCGCCGAGTGCACGCAGTGTGGCAAACTCGTTGATGTGGTCTTTGGTGCTGGCGTAAAGCGTTTGCGCCACGATGACGACGCCGACGATCAGGCCCAGCACGGCGCCCGCGATAAGAGCCGCGCCCGCTCCCGTCTGGAACAGCCAGTAGGCCTGGCTGCGCTTGCGAAATTCGTCCTGTGTGATGACTTCGGTGTCGGGGAGCCGCGCCGTGATTTCTGCGCGCACGGTCTCCAGGTCGGCGCCGTCTGCAAGCTGGACGCGCTCGTACGTTGCTTGATCCTGGCCCGCGCCCGTTAGGCGGCGCGCTTCCTCGATCGAGGTGAAGACGTACGGCAGGGTCGTGAACGAGCGAACGCGTTTCGTGAGCGTTGCGATTTCGACGTTGACGCCATTGATCTCGGCGCGGTCGCCAAGCTTCGTGATGCCAAGATCGGGAAAGTAGCTCTGATCGATGCCAACGGTGTTTGGGGCTTCAAGCGCCTCGCGGCTGCCTTCCACAATGTTCCAGGGAAGGATGTAGTCGCTGTCGGCGCCCGTCCCAACGATGATGACGGTTGTCGTTCCGCCTTCGGGCTTGCGCCAGCGGCCGAAGCTCACAACAATATCTTCGGCGCGGGCAACGCCCGGTGTCGACAGGATCATATGGCGTTCGCGTCCGCTCAAGACGGACGGATCGTCGAAACTTTTTGTGCCGAGCGGGACCACCCACAGATCTGCCGGCGCCTGATCGATAATGGCCGCGATCTTTTTTTCCGAGCCGAGATAAATTCCGGTCTGAATGGCGACAAGTACAACCGAGAACACGATACCGACGATTGTGACGAAGAAGCTCAAGCGGTCATGGAACAAGTTGCGGTAGGCCAGCTTGACCACCATGGGTACGCGCTTTTTGCGGCTTTTCGTGGCGGCCCGTGGGCGTACCGTCGCGGCCGGTTTGTCGAGTGCGATATCCATGACCCGTGCTCCTCAGTCCCGTCGTGTGCAGGCGTTTGTCGCGGCGCGGTCTGCACTAGTTCAATAAGCAGGTCCCCAGGGTTGTGGCAATTCGCCTGAACCCTGGGGACCAATTCTTTTCGTCTAGTTCCCGCAAGGAATTTCGATCAGGCCGGCGATGGCAGCCGAGAACCGGCGGCAGATCTTGGCGGCGGCCGTTTCCGGCTTCTCAGCCTTTACCGGCGTTGCAGCTTCCTGCTTGGCTTCCTTGGCGACAACCGTTGCTTCGGGAGCTGGCGTCAGAGCGGCCGTGCGAACAACAGCTGGGCTCGATTGAGTGCCGGTGAATTCGGAAGCAGCGACCGGTGTTTCGGGCAAGTAGATCGACGGCGTGACGTCAGAGATGACCGACTTGTCGTCAAGCTTGGCCGTCTGAACTTCAACTTGCTCGGCGATTTCCGGCTTTTCGATCACGACCTTCGGCTTGCGGATCTTGCGCGGGGCCGGTGTCTCTGCGACTTCGACCTTAGGAGCCGCGCGCTTGACGTGGCGAACCGGGGCCTCGTCCTCCTGGTGCTTGCGGCCAACATAGCTCGGCTTTGCGTAGTGCTTGGGGGCGGGCTTGGCGCAATGCTCTTTGCTTGCCGTGCCGCCTGGGCCTGAACTCTGGTTCGGGTGAGCCGTGAAGGAACCGAGCGGACCGCCGAACGAGAGGCGGACGCCGCCAGCTTCTGCGGCCGATACCAGAGTGGTGGATGCCAGCATCAGAGCGGCGAGGGTGAGAGTTTTCGTGGTCATGGCTGCCTCCTGGGCGGTTGGGGTGTGGCGGTTGGGTTGGGCGTTGTTATTGGTCTCGCCGGTGTCTCCGGCTTCGAAGTGAATTTCGCTCAGTTCCCGCCGCCGCGCTGTTCCAGCCGGAACACGGGCGAGTCTTTTTGGATTATTTTTGTTGGAGGCTATAAAACGTAAGTAAAACATATACTTAAGTTCGTACTTTCGGCAACAGGCAACCGGGAGCACCGTCCTTCCGATTGCCGATTGCCTCTTGCACTCAGCCTACGCCACCGACCGCGCCGCACTCAGCGCAACCGGGCTGGCAAGTTCCGCTCCCGTCAACACGCCAACAAAGCGGTCGATGGCTTCAACAACCAAGTGCCGCTGCCGGTCGACGGTGACGATGTGATAGCTGTCGTCCAACACCACGAGCTCGACAGGCCCTGCGAGCCCATCGCGCAGATACGTGGCGTTGCTCATACCGGCGTAATCGTCTTCCAGCGGATGCACGATGAGAGAGGGCTGGCGGATGTAGGGCACAAGCGTGCGCACGGCATTGACGAGGCGGCGGTGTTCAAGCACGAGCACGCCCGGCGTCACGGCGTGACCTGTCTCGGCGGCAGGCCTGGAGGCGCGAGATTTCTCAATAAAATCACGGATTCTTGCGTCCTTGATGCCATACGGCGCGTGATGCGGAAATGAAAACAAGTTGGCTAGCCACTTGGTGCGCACGAGCGCGAAAAGGCGCGCGTACCAGGGGATCATCCAGCCGTTCAGCCAAAGTGTCGGAGCAAGAAGCGTCGTCGCCTGCACTTTGTTGGGGTTCTTGGCAGCTAGCATGAGTGCCAGCACCGCGCCGGTTGAGAGGCCCCCCGCAATGACGACGTCGCACTCTTTGCGAAGTTCATCGAGCGCTTCTTCCGCGCTCCTATACCAGTCGAACCAGCTTGTGGCTTTGATCTCGTCTTCGCTGCCGCAATGACCGGCAAGCCGGGGGCAGTGTACCGTATAGCCCTGTTTGGCCAAGCCATTGGCCACAAATCGCATTTCAACTGGCGTGCCGCACAGGCGGTGTAACAGCAGGATGCCCACCTTGCCGCCCTTGATTTTAAACGTTGTGTTGTTCGCCATGGTGTCCCCGGTTGGGTTTTGTCGGTGTGATTTTGTGTCGTGCCGTTCAAGTAAATGCTGCGGCGAATTCCGGCAGTTCCGGCGGGCACACATGCGGTTAGGCAGCGCTGCGGAACTCCTGCAACCCGACAGCAAGAGGCAATGTGACGGCGCGCGAACGGTCGAGTGCCAGCACGAATTTGTGGGCGCTGAAGCCAACTTCGGCATTGATGCGCTGGGTTGCGGCCTCAGTCAGCGCCCGGGCGATGAGCTTGAAGCCTGTCTTCAAAAAGAGCTGCTTTAAGCGCCGCGTTGCGAACACGTCGAGGAGCGCGCGAAACCGGACCGCAACGGCAAGGCGGATTTCCGGCGCGTGTGAAAGTTGAGCCCACAAATCGGTTTCGATGGCACGGATTTGATTTTCGCTGAGCCCCTTGTAGAGCGCGAGCCCGTGTCCGTGTGCGATGGCAATGCGCATCGGCAAGGTGAGGTCGGCGGGCGTAACGGGCGGCACGTCGGCTAAATCAATTGAGCAGCGCATCGGCGTCTCTCCGGTCTCGTGTGATGGCTCAGGCTGCGGCGCGGAAAACGAAAGCGTCGTGGCTCTCGACGCGAGGTTCGCCAGCGGGCTTTGCGGGGGTGCCGAACACGGCGAAGGGCGAGCCCGCGAGGACGATGATGTCTTTGGGCGTGCGGCCCGTGAGTTCGAAATCGACTTCAACGCCGACGAGGTCGGGGCGAAGGTTAATGAGGGAACCCTGTTGGAAGCGGTATTTGCGGCCGTCTTCGGCGGAGATAATGCCAACGCCGAGATCGCGGCGGTAAGTTGTGACGTGTCCGTACATGATGCTCTCCTGATGTTGGGTCTGATGTTTTGCGTTGGGACGTTCAACTCGTCCGTCGCTGCATCATGGGAGAAGGTTCAAATCCGCGCTGTTCCGGCGGGCACATTTGCGCGATTAGGCAGAAAGTGCTTTCGCTTGTAGGTTAATGCGCGCGTTAAGCTGAGGGCTGGGATCGCGCCGCGGCCGCGTGCATTCCCCAACAACAGGAAACATTATGGACGAGACAACAATTGACCGGGCGGCCATGGCGCGGCTTGCGAAAGCGCTGGTCTTCATCTGCGGGGCCGAGCATCCGGCAACGATTGCGCTGCGCACGGCAGGCGAGAGTGGACTTGAAAAAGATATCAAAGCCGCGCGCACGCAGTTCCTGAAACTCAAATCCTCCGACCGCCGCGCCGCACTGACGATGCTGGAGGAGTGAGGAGATTTTCTCCCCACGTGCATTTCCGGGCGAGCATGATGGCGCAGACATTTTGCGCAGACCCGAGACCGCGTGGGCCGAGATTTTCTTGATGGTGCAAGCGTAGCGCGCGCGTCGACTTCACTTGTAGGTTTCGGTCAAGCGGACGCACAGACCCAACGATTCTTCGGGCCCGCGCATTCGTTTCCGCGAATTTTATTCCTGCAATAGCCCTTTCCGGTTTGTCCTTATTCCCGGCTTCTGTGTTGGGTCTGCGCTCTGGCTGACGCCTCCGCTTGACGCCAACCTACGGTTCGGAGTTCTTTGTTAGCGCGTCCCCCGCACGTGCAAAACGAAGAAACGTAAGTCGCGCGCCGCTGTCACCACTTGCGTCATCCCGGCGCCGAAGCAGCGCGAATGCGCCGCTTCAGGTCTCCGGCGGGGACCCGTCCAGGCCTCGGTGACATTCCTCGTCGAAGAATGAATTGCTTTCGCATTTCTATTTCGAACCTCTGTCCAGCGATTGTAGTTCTTCGCGTTTCAGATGCAGCGCGAGCGTGAGGCCGCAATCAGTTGCGCAGTGCGGACGCTTGCGTGGATGGCCGACGGCTACGCGATGCTCGGCATCGCCTCGGCCATGACGGCGCCGGAGGAGCCGCGAAGGGATGACGAGGCGGAGAGAATATGGCGCACCGCAATGAACTGTAGGTCGGGGGTGAGCCCTCTCGCGCGCTGTAAGCGCGGAAGAACCTAGGCGAACCCCGACATTTCAACGGCGAAAGTTGTCGGGGTTCGCCCATCGCTTGCGCGCGCTAGAGCAGATTCCACTTGATGTGGGTCAATGCTGATAGCCGGCATGCCGAAAGTAGTTGGCGCATTCGTCTGGCGCAAACGATTTGACGAGCTTGCCGATCAACTTCCAGAGTTCCGTCACTGTGCGCTTTGCACCCTTG
>JANOKW010000381.1:0-4880 GCA_031419475.1 Hyphomicrobium sp.
CGTTGCATCACCTCCTCGTATTGCCCCGCCATCGTTGTTAGGAAAAATGAACGCAGCAACATCACCGTCGGATCCGTCGTCGCGCTCATACCGTCACCTCCTCTAACATGAACTCATTTTCCTCAATGCTACCCTCTAGCAGACTATCGTAAATGGCCAGACTCACCGGCAAGGGCGGCCGCTCCCGCCACTCCTGTTTCTGATCCCGCCACGCATCCAGAATCGCTCTAACTTGCTTGACCGAGACCACCCCGCGCGGAGGCGCCAAGAGTTGCTCCAGCGCGTTCTCCACCGCCGTCTGGCCCTCGTCCGCCGCCAGTTTAAGGATCTCCAGATAGTGCTTGTCCGCAGCCCCGCCAGCCCATGCTCCTCAATCGACGCCTGCCACGACAAAAACTCGTCCACAGTCAGCGTATAACGGTTGCAGGCTTCCTCAAGGCTGAGCAGCCCGCCGCGCACGGCGGCGACGACCTCGGCTTTGCGCCGGATAACCCAGCGTTTTGTATCCCGCGGAGGAAGATCGGCAACTGTCAGTGGTGACCCATCAGGCCCAATGACATAGCGTCCGCGCGCTCTCATCTGTTGTTCGGTCATGATACTCATACACACTCTCAGACCCTGGCTTGTTATAACTGGTTGCCATTAAATTAGCCCTAACCCATTGAGTAAACATGGCATAAATGGGAGTGCCAAACTAGCTTTTGCAGACCGTTCGTGCGCTTTGCCTTAAGGTTCATCCCGCTTTGGGTCACGGTCTGCTCCTCCAGAGGGCTAAAGCGATTTTCGGGCCAGATTGATAAATGGTGGCTGGCAGGCACTACGCCGCCTTGCCAGCGGCCCGATTATCCGAATAATGGCGCTCACAATGGCTCGGAGCTTACAGGTTCGGCTCTGGAGATCTGGTCTATTCTGCTGATGCGACACAATTATTGACGAACTGACGTGTGTGCTTAAAGGGCGTTGCCCCCAGCGGCACGAGAGCAACTTTTGTTAAGGGGCCAAGCGGGCCCGCAGGCACCCGAATGACCCGGATTATCGACGCAACTGATCGGCCAAACCCCGCGCGAAAGCGCGTCGTGGTGGCGATGTCGGGCGGCGTCGACAGCTCCGTCGCAGCCGCTCTCATGAAGGAGCAAGGGCACGACGTCATCGGCATCACGCTGCAACTTTATGATCATGGTCAGGCAACGGGCCGCAAGGGCAGCTGCTGCGCTGGCCAGGACATTCATGACGCGCGCCGGGTCGCTGATCAGATCGGCATCCCGCACTACGTGCTCGATTACGAAGCCCGTTTCGCCGAAAAAGTCATTGACGGTTTCGCCGCCAGCTACATCGCTGGCGAAACGCCGATCCCGTGCGTTACGTGCAATAATGAAATCAAGTTCCGCGATCTTCTCGATACCGCGCGCGATCTCGGCGCCGACGTGCTCGTGACCGGTCACTACGTGCAGCGCTTAGAGGGACCGGGCGGGCCGTATCTCGCCCGCGCCGTCGATCCTGACCGGGACCAGAGCTATTTCCTGTTTGGCATAACGTCTGAGCAGCTCGCCAAGTTGTGGTTTCCACTCGGCGGCATGCCGAAGGCGGAAGTCCGCGAACTCGCGCGTAAGTTCAATCTGTCTATTGCGGAAAAGGCGGACAGCCAGGACATCTGCTTCGTGCCTGCCGGGCGCTACACCGACGTCATTGCACGTCTGAAGCCTGACGCGATGGAACCCGGCGATATCGTCCACATCGACGGGCGGGTCCTTGGCCGTCACGAAGGCATCATCAATTTTACTGTGGGTCAGCGCAAAGGCCTCAAGATTCCGGCGGCTGAGCCTTTGTTCGTCGTGCGCCTCGATCCACAAACCAAGCAGATCTTCGTTGGCCCGCGTTCAGCGCTAGAAACTGCAGCACTTCTTCTGCGCAATACAAATTGGCTCGGGGAAAAGCCGCTGACAGAGGTCGCCGCCAACGGAACGCCGGTTTATGTTCGCATGCGATCATCCCAGGCGCCGCGCCCCGCAACGCTCTTCTCGGACGAAGACGGCAAAGTGAGAGTGGTCCTCTGCGACGGTGAGGAGGGTATTGCGACCGGTCAAGCCTGTGTATTCTATTCGGATGGCGGGCCCACCGCGCGCATCTTGGGTGGCGGATCGATTGCAAAGACTATGAAGACCGTAGTGGCCGGGGCTAGCGAAGGTCACCGGTTGAACATCGCCGCACGGCACTGATGTATCCACGCGCTAGTCGAACGCGCGGCGATTGAGACGTTCATGGAGGCTTGAAGTGAGTCAGAACCAGCATTCGACAACGGCCAGCAACGGCCAGCGCACCAAGACGCCGCGACTGCTTTTTGCCAGCGCCTCAGATGCCACCGCTCACCAAATGGACGAAGCCGATGTGCGCGAAGCCTATCGCCGCTGGGCTCCGGTCTATGACTACACATTCGGCAAGATCTCAACCACGGGCCGGCGCCATGCCGTCGAGATCATCAACAGCGGTTCGGGCAAAGTACTTGAAGTCGGCGTCGGCACCGGCCTCTCGCTCCCCGAATACAAGCCGCACCTCGAAATCACTGGCATAGACCTTGCGCCGGAAATGTTGGAGCGCGCTCGCGAGCGCGTCGCTGCGGAGAATCTGACCAACGTTGCGGGCCTGCACGAAATGGACGCCGGCAATCTGCAATTCCCGGACGCCTCGTTCGACACGGTCGTCGCGATGTATGTCATCACCGTTGTGCCCGATCCTGAAAAGGTCATGCGTGAACTTGCCCGCGTGCTAAAGCCGGGTGGCGAAGTCATGCTCGTCAACCACTTCAGCCAGGACGACGGCGTGCGCGGGTGGGTTGAGCGCCGCATGGCGCCGTTCGCCGATCTCGTTGGCTGGCACTCGGTGTTCGACGACTCGCGCGTCATGGTTTGCGACGATCTAAAGCTGATCGAACGCCGCGCGCTGCGCCCCTGGGGCCTGTTCACGATGATGCGCTTCCGCAAAGAAGCAAACAACGGCCGCCATCAACTCGCGGCGGAATAGACTTTTTTGTATAGACGCGGCGGGTTGTCCGCCCCTCCTTGACGTATCAAGTTGACGTATGAGGGCCCCGTACCTATAGACGGGGCCTTAGTGCTTCGAAGCGCTGACAGCCCTCAAACGGTTGTTTGGCGGTCATATAGCTGGATAGCTCAGGTGGTTAGAGCGGCGGTCTCATAATCCGCAGGTCGGCGGTTCAAGTCCGCCTCCAGCTACCATTTTTGTTTGGCGCTTTCGACTCTCCTTCGCCGAGCCGACCGGAAGCGCCCGACGCTGGAATGCTAAGCACGCGTCATGCGCCGCAGCACTTCTTGAACTTCTTGCCGCTGCCGCACGGACATGGGTCATTGCGTCCGGTCTTGGGCTCGTCGCGGCGCACGGTCTGACCGCCATGATGATGATGATGATGGTGGCGATGATCGTGGTGCGCCTCGCCTTCGCGGTGGCGATGGCCATCTCCGCCAGCGTAGGCCCAAGACCCATCATCGTCGCGCGCGAAATGCGAAACCTCGTGATGATCCCACGTCTCGCCATCCTGCGTGTACGTTGCCACGAATTCGACGAGCCCCGTCTGATCGCGGGCACCGCCTTCGGACGTTCTGGCGATCTTCAGACGCTTGAAGGAGCCAGACGCCGCCCACTCTGCAGCACCCTTTGCGTGCGCGCCCGATTGCGAGCGATCCGCGAATGTCTCGCCTATGTAGTCGAAAGTACCTTGCGTGAACGCGGTATATCGGGACCGCATCAGCGCCTCGGCCGTCGGCGGCTTGGCCGCGCCTGAGATGTAGGGGCCGCAACATTCCTCGTAAGCGCGTTTTGATCCGCAGGGGCAGGTCATGGTCTCGATTTTCCAAATGGCGGCGCGGACACGACCGCCGCGTCCCTCAGTTCACCGTATGATTTTCAGTTTATCAGCACATGGGGGGCTGACCGGCAAGCTTGGACGCCGCACTTGGCGCCGGGGACTAATGGGGTTACAAGTCAGCGACGTCGGCGCAACAACTCTTCGGCAGTTCGGGCCGGCTCGACGAAGGAGAGTCGCAAGCACCATCAACAAAGCGTGCCTAGCTCAATTGGATAGAGCATCGGATTTCGATTCCGAGGGTTGGGGGTTCGAGCCCCTCGGTGCGCGCCATCCGCCTCATCAAGGAGTGGCCGCGCCCAGGCGAGCGAGCCTATTTTGCTCTCGTCCAATGGCAACCCAAGCACGGCCGCTGTGATCGCATCCTCAATGGACGCAAAATGACCAGCGGCGACTTGCGCTGCCAGCACGGCTTCAATTTGCGGTTTCAGTTCGATGCGCATGGCGTTTTGTGGCTCCGTTGGCACTATAGCCCCTGGCGTTCAGAATGGCTAAATGGAGAAATGATAGGTGCCTGACGCCTTCTTCGCGCGGCCGCCCCCTACGCACCCTACTCCACCCCCAGCGCCTTCATCCACTTGAGCCCAGCAACAGTCTCCCCGCGCGGTTTGTATTCAAGGCCGATGTGGCCAGTATAGCCGCTGGCATCAATAGCCGCGAGCAGCGCGCGGAAATCGAGTTCGCCAGAATCAGGTTCACCGCGATCAGGGGGTGATGCGATCTGGATATGGCGGATGAACGAGCGCGCGTCCACTAAGCCCGCCTGAACATCGCCATCCATGATGTGGCGATGATAGAGATCGAATTGCAGGCCAACGTTTGGCTTGGCAACGTCTTTCAGAATGTCGAGTGCCTGACGCGTGCGAGACAAGAAGTATCCCGGCATGTCGCGCGTGTTGAGCGGCTCGATGACGAGCGTGATCTCTTCTTCGCTCGCGCGTTCTGCGGCACGAGCGAGATTGGCAACGAACGTGCCCCGCTCGGCGCCGTCCGTCACAAGCCC
>JANOKW010000382.1:0-9738 GCA_031419475.1 Hyphomicrobium sp.
ACGGTCGCCCCAAGTTCAACAGCCTGCTAGAGCAGGCTCGGGCTTCTCTGGACGAAACGCCAAGTAAATCGAAAAATAACCAAGCTCACCCTCGATTTTTGCATGACGGTCAAGATTTTGAACGAACCAAATCTCCATTGGTCGAAGCCAATAAACCCAAGCGTGTGCAAGACAGCATCCGAATGGCTGCTACCGACTCCGCGGCGCTAACAAAGTCCAACGCGCGCCCACTAGGCAATAGACTGCCACTCACATCGGAGACCCGAGCACCAGCGTCCAGAAAGATTTGAATTCTGTCTTGGGGTCCTGAACCAGCGCGATGCCCATGTGCTCGGCGTCGCCAAGCAACAGGTTCTTGTTGTGGCCTGGGCTTTCTTTCCAGCCCTTCATGACTTCGCTGAAATCAATCTGACCCGTGCCGACATTTTCAGCGGCGAGACGGGCTTTGTAGCCCGAGCGCTTGACGCGGTCCCAAGGGTTCGAGCCGTCGGAGCCGTAATGGGATATGCGATCCCACTTCGATAGATCGCGCGAATGACCCTTTGCGGCTTCCGTCAGCTCCGGGTTGAGCTTCACGGGCTTCAAGCCTTTTTCCTTGCGGTAGCCATTGACGATGTCGCGCGCCATTTCCGCGTTCAACTGCGTGCGCGTGTAATCGCGATCGCTGAGCACGCCGGGCGCTGCTTTTTCGTATGTGCCGGGGGGCGCCTTGTCGTCGAGCTTCGCCATCTGGATGGCGCGCGGGGCGGCTGGATCGCCACCGAGGCCGACGCCTTTGACAGCGGGCCTCGACACGGCCGCAGTCGTGGTTGGGGTGTCAGGCGTTCCTGACGAGAGAGAGGATGAGCCGAGGCTGCATGCCGTTAGCGTGGCCGCCAGAGAGGAGGCCGCCAGGGCGGAGAGTACTACGCGATACATAACTGCTACTCCCAGCACACAATGTGCGGATCGCGTGATCATTGCCGCAAATCCGTTAACTGCACGTTAACGCTAAGAATGTGCGAATCGCTGGGGGAGTCGCTCGACAAATGTCGGCCAGTGGCAGGCATGTGATGCAGTTCCCTCTTCAACCCGTATGCCCGTAACCCCCGTTCCAGAACCACTCGCGCCTTTTGTTTATCCTGGCGGCGATGTTGGTCTGACCCAAGTCTATTGGGCCGCAACAAGGTGTCACCATTTTGACGCTGGCGCGGCGAAAGCCTGGCTGGAAAATGCAATTTTGAGCGTCACTTCTTCGACTTTGCCCACTGTCCGATGCATGGAGAGGCTTGGTTTAGAGCGCCCTATCGCTCAGACTCGAACGGCCGAATCAATCGATTCGCCAACGGAGGCACGTTATGCCGGCAGCCCAGGGCAAAGTTCAACGCGCCACCTCAATCGGGCGGCCGCCGCTGACGATTGCTGATTTGGTCCTCGTTCGCGTTGCCGTGGGCGGGTCCACCCGAGCCGACCTGCAGCGCGATCTTGCGGCTTTTTTCGCTCCCCAGGTATCGGGTACAGCCTTCCGGCGCGGGGCAGAACTGGCGATTGGCAATTATGCGGCCCAGGGTCTGATCAGCGATCTCAAAGGAAGACTGACAGTCACGGCTGGAGGATTGCGCAGCGCCGAGGGCCTCGTCGCCCCAATTCCAGTTGCAAAGGCCACCTGGGAGACTTTGCGAAATCACGCGCTTCTCATGCGCGCACTCGGGCTGGCCCCTTCCAACGCCACCCTCGCGAAAGCTATTGAACGGCCAGATGGTCTCGCTGCCCTCGTGTTGCAACGGCACTTCGGTTTGGTGCTCACGCGGGCAATGTCGCACAACGACCTCAGAGCCGAGCTCGCTATCGTCGCGCTCGAGCGCGCTTTCGGTAACAAGATCAAGACGGGACTGGGTAAGGGTTCAGGCCTGGCTGGAAGTACGGCCCGGCTGCTTGCCGGACAGTTGTTCGCCAAGCCGCGCGAGTTCTCTTCCGACGGCAAACTCGTGCGTGCGCTTGCTGCGGAAATCTCGGGCGCTGCGAGCGATACCGACGACGCTCTTCGCCTCGCCGTCCTGCGCCGCCTTACGGGACCAGCGGATGACGCGAGCGAAGATGACGCGGATGAAACGTCGCCGCCCGCTTCTCGCGCGCCAAAGGCAGCGAACGATGCCGCGCCCTTATCCTCAGCTCCGCCAAAGATGGCCGCTCCCAGCATGAGCGAATTCGCTAGCGCTGTGATAGATGCGGCACGGCCCATATCGGAGGGCTGGCCAGGCAACCGCAAGGCGTTTATTTCTCGTGTGTGGCAGACGATTCGCATCGCCCGCCGTGAATGGGAACTCACTGAGATCGCTTTCAAAAGCATGCTCGCCGAGGCACACCGCAGCGGCCAGCTGGTTTTGGCGACGGCGGATCTCAAAGACAAGACCAGTCTCAGGGACCTCGAGGACTCCAAGATCCTCTACAAGAATACCGTTTGGCACTTCGTACGCGTCGAAGATTGAGAACTTTATTCCAGGGTTGAAATGGGCGTCGAAGGCAGTTCATTGAAGAAAACACCTTATGCTCCGTCACTCGCGCCAGATAAGCTGAGCGAGGCGTTTGAGCATTCGATCACTTGGGAAGACGACCTGTGGCGTGCCGATCCAGTCGATGTGCCGGAAGTGCACGCGAAAGCGCGTAGCAAATTTAATGACCTTGTGACGACGATCACCTCTGGCCGCGGCTTCCACGTGCAGGACCGCATTCTGCTTTTTCACGGTCAATCGGGCGCTGGAAAAACTCATCTGATCCGCGCGCTTCGAACCGAAGCGCATCGCGCGGGCCGGGCCTATTTCGGCTATGCGCAGATGACGCCCGATGTCACCAATTACGCAGATTTCTATCTGCGCCGCCTCGTCCATTCCTTCGAGAAACCCTACGATCCAGACCGCTTTGGAGAGAGTGCGCTGTCGCGCCTGACCAACAAGCTGGTGCTGGATTCGCTTGTCATCTCGGCGGCCGATCTCAACACACTGCGCGACACGCAACTTGATGACGCGGAACTCGCGCGCCTCATTTTGCGTCTCGCTGACAACATCGTCGCCAGCGACAGGTTCCAGACCTGGGAACTCGATATCAACATCGTACGGGCGCTCCTCTACATGCAGCGCCGCGATCCGCGTATCGATCAGCGCATCCGCCAATATCTGCATGGCCGCCAGCTGACGCCGATTGCGCACGAAGCCGTTTGCGCACTCGACCCCAACGGCGGCGAAGACCGCTCCTTCGAAATCATCACGGCGTTCGGCGCGCTCGTGTGGACCGTTGAGCGTTCGGCGCTGGTGTTCTGCATCGATCAGGTTGAAGACTTGCGTTTCTTCGACAACGCTGAAGAGCGGTTCCAGCGCGCCGTGCGCGACGTCATCCAGATTGCCAACCGTCTGACCAATTCGATCATCATCATATCGTGTTTGGAAGATTTTTACGGCCAAGTGCGCTCCATGGTGGCGCAGTCCTACGTCGACAGAATCGAGAAATCCGGCCCTGTGCTCTTGCGTGAAGGCCGCACGCCCGAAGAAGCGCGCCTCATCATTGGCAAGCGGCTTGCGCATCAAGCCGAAGTGCATGGAGCGGGTCTGAGCTTTCCAGATGCGTCCGCATTCTTCGGTCCGCAGTTCTTTGAAGAATTTGCAGGGTTATCCACCCGGCGACTGCTCGAGCACGCGCAAACGCGGGTTCGCGAGGCAACCGCAATCGAACGCGACGAGCCCGGGAGCGAACAGGAAAAGCCGTCGTTCATCAGCACTTTGGCGCAGGCGCTCGGGCAAACGAGCGGGTTTGGTGACGAGCAAGAACCCTCGGCCGTCTCAGCCGTACAGTTTCGCGAAATGTGGGAACGCTTCGCCAATGAGAGCGAAGCCGAAATGCCGGCCGACGACAACGAACTTGTCGATTTTCTTTCTGCCAGTTTGATGCTTGCCCGCGACGAGTGGGGCCGGGCCATCGACGTCACCGTCAAACGGCTTGAACTCGGAGAAGATTTACCCGCATTCGATTTAACGGTGCGTCACCGCACGGGATTTGCCAGCGACATACGCGTCTTCTTGTGTAACCGCCCTACGCAAGGCGGCGGCTTGAAGCGCCAACTCGACAAGGTGCTGGTCTCAATGCAGGGCAAGCCCTGTTTCATGCTGCGCGCCAGCGATTTCCCGCCGAATAAAAAGAACCAGACCGCGCAAGCGTTCCGCAAATTCCGCGACGGCGGCGGGCGCCAGTTGCTCGTTCCCATCCCCGAGTGGGAACGCATGATGACGGTGCGCGAGTTCACAGCCCATCACCGCGGCGACAGCGGCATGACGCAGTGGCTGGAAGGCGCAAAGCCGCTCTCAAGCCTCATCTCGATCATACATTTGCTGCGGCTCGATTTGCTCGGCCGGCCCGTTCCGCGCCTTGTAGCGAAGGAAATGGACGACCCGCAAGGCTCGCTCACCGGCATGGATCGAGCCAACGCAGTCATTGACCAAATTGCTGCCACACCGGGAGACCGCACTAACCCGGCCAATGACGACGAATTGCCCATGTCCGTCATTCTCGACGAGAACGGCGCCTTCGGCTCAAGCATCTTATCGGGCCGCGAAATCGGCAACCGTGGCCGCCCCGTCACTCTGAACAAGAGCGTCTTGAAACGGCATGCGGCGTTCCTCGGCGGATCGGGCTCGGGCAAAACGACGCTCGCCTTGTCGCTTATCGAACAGCTTCTTCTGCGCGGCATTCCCGCCGTACTCATCGACCGTAAAGGCGATCTAGCGAGCTACGCCAACCCAGACGTTTGGCGCTCCGAAATTAACGATCTGGCAGAGCGCCGCGCTGATCGCGAGAAACTTGCTGACGCCATCGACGTCGCGGTTTACACGCCGGGCCGCTCGTCCGGCCGCCCGATCTCGATTACGCTACTGCCACACGGTATCAACGAGCTTCCCGATCACGAACAGCAGCTACTCGCCAATCTCTCGGCCGCAGCACTCGGCGAGATGCTGCACTTGAAAAATTCCGCAACCCACCAAAAGCAATCTGGCGTATTGGCGGTGGCACTGCGTATTCTCGGCGCGCTGTCTAACAGCGAAGTAACACTCGCCGATCTCATTCACTTGCTAGAGGATGAGCATCCAGAACTCGCTGATCAGACCCAGCGCATGGATCCATCTGGCAAGTTGCGTCGCGATCTCGTGGCACAACTCGACTCGCTCCGCTTGCGCAATGCCGCGCTGTTCGAAGGTGGCGGCGAAAGCTTGCGCATGGAAAGCCTGCTTGGCCTTGGTAAATACCAGCGCCCCAACCGTACGCGCCTTTCGATCATCTACACCGGCTTCCTCGGCGACAACGAGAACATCCTGTTCTGGGTTTCGCAGTTCCTGTCGGAAGCTCTGCGCTTCTGCCAGCGCAACCCAAACGACGAACTCCAGGCCGTCGTGCTGTTCGACGAAGCCGACCTCTACATTCCCGCCAACTCAAAGCCGGCAACGGCTGAGCCGCTGCAGAGCTTGCTCAAGCGTGCGCGTTCCGCAGGTCTTGGCATGATGCTCGCCACACAGTCGCCGGGCGATCTCGACTACAAGAGCCGCGATCAAATCACGAGCTGGTTCATCGGCCGCGTGCGCGAAGACACAGCGTTGCGCAAACTCAAGGCAGCGTTCCAATCGGAATCGGGCCTCGAACCCGCTACGTCGCTGCCGGGCCAGACGGTCGGCGAATTCCATCTTGTGCAGGAAGGCCTCGTGCGGCCCATGAAGGCACACCGCTCGCTGATCTCGGCGGAGCAGGTGCCTTTCGACCGGATCGAGCAACTCGCCGCCGAAACACGCGGCCAGGACGAGCGCCAACTGCGGCTCTTCGATCTCAGATGAAACTTGAGTTCAAAAACCAATTAGCAGCCTGCAACCGTCTGACTTGTATGTAGTATCCAGCACACGCCGCGATCAAATCATGTTTCAGTCGATGTGGGATCAATTTGTCCTACAGCGCACATTTGACCCTCGTGAACGATCAGCCAGGGCGCTCATCTGATCCACAAGCTGCTGATATATATCAGTAAAACATTGCGTTCCGACTGAGTGCGCTGAGTTGGATTTACAGCACGCCGCGATCACGCTGCCTCCAAATCACCGGTGCGAAACACCTAAATCCGCCTGTCAAGTACTTTCGATCTGTGTATTGTGGGGATGTCGAGCAAATGGGGGTTTGCGCGATGAGATTGTTGGAGAAGGCGGCTTCGAAAACGGTTTGGAGAATAAACACGGGCGAATACGTGGCGGCTGGCGGTCGGCGCGGGTTCGGGGAGAAACAGGTAACAAAGGTTCGAGTGCGGGGTATAGCGTTGTGGTATCAAAGTCGTTCTTCGCGATGCTATTCGCGACTCTCATGGGTCCAGCGATAGGCATTGGTCTTTTCGTCTTGCTGAACAGCCTCTGAGTATTTTCTCAGTTAAGGACTCAGCGCCGAGTCACTCGGAGTGGCGGCCGCAAAGCCGCCGCTTCTCAGTTTGATTGGCGCCATAAATATCCAATAGCGCTGGACCGTGAACTTCGCATGTTGCGGGTTCCTGGTGGGCCAATGCGTGAACAATGCTTCAACTCTTCAGATCGCTGACTAGCATAGCGGAGTTTATGCTGCGTGTGCCCCGCCGCGCCGTGCGGCTGGTCATGCAGGCCGTCGCGTTCAATCCCAAGCTCGGACCGCTCCGGTATCTCGCGCTCGCCGCAATAGGCTACGTCACTTTTGCCCTCCTTCTCGTCTACGTCGTAGCGCCAATACGGGGGTTTGTCGGCCAGCTCACAATGCGCGACAAACTCGGCTACGACGCGGAACGCTGGCTCGCGACCGCCCTCTACGATCCTAAAGGCAATTTCATCGGCACATTCGACGCGCGGCTCGATAGCCTGCGCGACGTCAATTACACCGATACCGCGATCGAGCTCGGCGACTATGTTGCAAACCCCGATCACAAATCTATTCCTGTCAAAGAGGTGCCGGATTTCTACTGGCAATGTCTCGTCTATCACGAGGACCGCTACCTTGGCGGCGCACTCAATCCGTTTGGCATCGATCTCACGGGCGTTCTGAAGATTCCGCTGACGACCATCACGCGCTCAATCGCGCTGAAGCGTCCGAGCCTCGGCGTTGGTGGCTCAACTTTACCCATGCAGTTCGCACGCGTGATCTACAAAACGCCGCCAAGCCGCTCGGAAGGCGGGCTGACTAAGTTGAAGCGCAAGTTTGGCGAGTGGTGGCTAGCGCCCGTCATTTACCGCGAATTGACCAAGGGCGGCGACAACACGCTGCTCAAACAATGGGCGGCGAACCACATCTGGCTGGCGCAACGCACAGGCGGCCAGCCGCTGCACGGCGTCGAAGTCACGAGCCGGATTGTTTTCGGCAAAGAAGCCAAGGATCTCTCGATTGCCGAGCAGTTCGTGCTGGCTTCTGCCGTCAACAAGCCGATCATACTCCTCGAGGGAAGCGAAAAGCTCAACGAAGTGCGGCTCGACCGCTGGCGCTACATCACTGAAGTGAGGGCGCGCACGTGCGCGGAAAAGCTCATTCCCGACGAAGCGCAGCGCAAGGAAACCGTATTCGAATTGATCGCGCTTGCCGGCGGCCCGCCCGACCCAAAGGTCCGCCCGAAGCTTCAAGAAGCGCTGGAAAAATATGCGCCTGATCTTGCGAAACGCGCGCAGGCAAACCCCGTCACCCGCGCAAATGTGTTACTGCCCACATCTCGCTACGGCATTCGCGAGGAAATGAAACAACTTTACGGTTTCGCCTGGCGCGATTATGTGCGCGGCGTCACGACCACGTTCGATGTCGGAGAAAATCTAGCCTTCAAGCAGCGCTTGGAAACAAAGCTCGCAGAAACTAACACCACCTGGAACGCCAAGATCGATCCGGCCTTCACGCTCGATCCTGCGAAAGCTGCGGCTGACAAAAAACTCCCAAGCGTCGTTGTGGTTGCGGCCGACAGCTCAGGCAACATCGTGCGCTATTACGAAACGGGCGAAACCGCGCCCTATTTTGGCTCCGCGCCCGCGCGCAACAGCGACACCGGTCTGTATGAGCCGCAACGCGAAGGCCGCATGATCGCGTCGACAGGAAAAATCCTGGCAGCCATCGGCATCGCGAACGAAGGCAAGGATACGATTGACAGCCTTTACGTCGATACCGAAGCACCAACGCAAGGTTTGGAAACCTGCGAAAAGGGCGGCACACAACGGCACGGGCGCAAGGCCATTGTCGCGTTCGCCTGTTCGCTCAACGGTCCCCTCGTCAATCGCACGGCGCTCGTCGGGCAAAGCCGGATGCAGAAACTCATCGACGGCTTTGGTTTCGCCATACCACCGGCAGCCCAACTCGGCGGAACGCCACCCTCGACCGCCGCCGTCCTTGGACAGATCGCGGGCGCACCCCGCCGCGTGCATCAGATGTCGGGCGTCGTGCTTGCGTCCCTCATCGGCCGTGGCGCAACACCACTTAAAATGCCAAGCATGATCCGTTCTTACGATTACACGTTCAAGGGCGAAGGCGGCGCGGGGATCGCCGGCAGCGCGGGCGCGGCAATCGTCCCAAACGATCTGATCCGGCGCGGTGCTCAGGGCTTGCTCAAAACATTTCTCGAAGCGCCGCTTTGCTATCAAGCAAATGGTGTCTCGCATGGAACGCTCAAATCGGAGAGCCGCTGGTGTGCGGCGCGGCGCGGAGACTTACGCTTGCACTTTGCGAAAACCGGCACGCAAGTTGGCAATGACCCGGACGCAACGGTCGACGCGTGGATCACGGGCGGCCTTCAGTTCGCAAATGGCGCGGCCTATTCCTACGTGGTGCTAACCGGCACGGGTTCACCCAATGAACCTTGGGCGCGCGGTTTGCATGCAGCGCAAGTCGCGGCGCCGCTTCTAGACGAGTTGCTTGACGATCTCAGCGTTCACGCGAAAGCCAATCCGCGCAGCGATCTCATCGCGCCAAAACCGCCAGCTCCCCGCCCCATGACGACCAGCAGCATCGGTGGCGCTCATGCCGGTTCAGCAACTCCCGCGCGCGCGATGCCGCGTGTTCGCGCATCTCGAGATGTCTATTCGCCCAAGCGCGACGGCGCATATTCGCCCGCCGATGAAGCGATGCGCAATTTGATGGCGCGGTGAGGGTTGGGGTGGGGCCTTGCGTCGCGGGGTGAGATGGTGGTTAAGGGGCAGAAGGAGACGATGCGTCCTCCGCCGTGAGCCGTGGCTGATTCCGCTTGCCGTTATCAACATCTATTCCGTCAAAGTTTCCAATAACTCGCCAATTTTGGTAACAATGTCCAAATAAGCGGCATCTTCGCTTGGCCAATTGGCAATGGCACGCATCTCCGAGGGTAGGCCCTGGAGTTTTGCAAATGGCATCGGCTTCCAATAACAGTCGCGCACCAAAATGGGAATCACAATGGCGTCCTTATCAACGTGGCGCTCAAGAGCCCTCGTCATCTCCCTCCCTGTGCAGTATTTTGAATTGATAAAGTCAACGCTGATAAGCATTAAAATGATGTCGGCACCTTCAATCCGCTCGCTAATAATCTTATCCCACTCGTCTCCTGCGGTAATTAACCCGTCATCCCAGCATTCTACTAGTGTTATGTCACAAACATTTGAATCTGCGCATGCCGCGAATATGATTCAACGTTTGCATGGCACGCACGACACACGAAATCGCGCTTTCGCGCAAGGACCGTAACGCCCTTGAGGCGCTGGCGGCGAACGGCAATAC
>JANOKW010000383.1:0-15541 GCA_031419475.1 Hyphomicrobium sp.
CACCGCATTCCGGGCATTTCTCGAATGGCATGGGTCACCGGTTCATTGTTTCGCCGACTCGATTATCAGACCGCGGCGTTCCGGGCAAATCCCTGCCCGCCAAGGCGTTTGCATTTGATGCCATCCAATATTCGCCTCTTACAGTGCACCGAAATGGCACACTGCGTTCATACAAAATTATTGATTTGCGGCCTAGCGGGAATCAGATAACTGAACGTCTGATTGCATCAGTTAAAAACCCAAGAGATGGCGGTTCAGTGCAATCCGTTGATCATTAGGAGCTGTCGATGTTGTCTGTCTCGAAAATGCCCCGTAACACTTGTAAATCGTGGCATAAAGGCCGCCTACTAATAGGGTGCTCGTCAGCCGCTGCCGCTCTCGTTGCTTGTGCATCGACGGTTCAGGCTCAAACCATCCTGGATCTCGTTCAGGATATTTCGATCCTTCAAAGTCAAATGGTCGGTGTCCAAGGCGACATAACAACAATTCAAGCGGATTTCGGCGCGTTGCAAAGCACAGTTACAATCAACACGAATGACTTGCTCGCTCACACGGTAACGCTGAGTGCGCTCGGCACTCAGGTCACAGCCAACAGCAGCGCGATCACGGTCAACGCTGCCAATATCGCCTCGACCAGAGCAACCGTGACAAGCTTGCAAGGCCAAGTCGTCACGCAAGAAAATGACATCCTGGCCAATACCGCCGGGGTCACTTCCAACACCAGCGCCATTGGCACGCTGCAGAACGATCTGCTGTCAGCAAACGCCAACGTTAACCTGCTCGGCACTCAGGTCACAGCCAACAGCAGCGCGATCACGGTCAACGCTGCCAATATCACCGATCAGGGGGGAACGAGTCACAACTGTCGAGGTCCGCGTTGATAGTCAAGACGCCAACCTCACGACGCTGAACGCCCAGGTCGCAAATCTTGCAGTCTGAACTGAAGCCGTCTCGACGAATTCGGCAGCACCGGGGAACAAACGCGCATACGCCACGGGCATCAAGGCGGCGGCCGTCGGTCAAGATTCCTTGGCGTCAGGTACGAACTCCACCGCCGTCGGAGACTCCGCTGTCGCGTCTGGCGAGAATGCTTCGTCCTTCGGGCAAGGTGCCCAGGCAACTGCCGCTAACTCGCTGGCCGTTGGCCACAACGCCCAGGCAACAGGTGAAAACGCGATCGCGATCGGCGCTGGCGCCAAAGCGACAGGCTCGGTTGCCGTTGGTTCAAACTCTCTGGCCGCAAACGGCGGCACTGCGGTCGGCGACGAAACGGTTTCCACCGGATCAAGGTCCGCTGCCCTCGGTTACGGCGCTCGCTCGCTTCACACCAACGCTACTGCCGTCGGGTCTGGCGCGCACACCACGCGTGCCAACCAAGTTGCAATCGGCACGCAATCGTCAACTTACACCATGCAAGGATTGACGTCGTCGGAAAGCCGGGCACAACAGTCCGGGCCGACGTACCTCGTGACGACGGATGCGTCCGGCAACCTCGCCGCAAGCACTTATTCGTTCGCCAAAATCGAAAAACAGCTGGATAATCAAAGTAACGGCATCGCGCTGGCAATGGCAATGGGCGGCGCCTTTCTGCCCGACAGCAAGAATTTCGCCATCTCATTCAATGCCGGTTATTACGATGGACGAGAAGCGCTGGCGGCCAATCTCGTCGCGCGGCTCGACAACAACTGGTTTGTCTCCGGCAGCGCCGGCACCGGCACCGATCAGAACAAATGGGGCGGTCGCGCTGGCGTCACGTACGCTTGGTGAGTGACATGATACTCAAGGCACCACCTCTACCGCGCCAACACAATGAATTCAATTTCACAGCGGTCGGCTACCTTGCCGGCGCTGCCATTCTCATTCTAAACTACGCATGCGCTGCGCTACCCGTTCCGGTGGCCGGGCATACTGGCGATGTGCCCACGACGCCGGTCGCAGTTGAGATGCAAGCGAAGCAGGCAGAAATTCTTTATTTAGATTATTCAGGAACTGCATTGCCCGCTCTGCTGGCCGGGCAGATTGACGATACCGGTAAGACGCCTGTCGCTGCTAAGTCGGCGGCCAAGCAAGCGGCCACGTTGTCGGAACGGCAGGCGATCTATGTCTTGCGCACGGCAATGAAATCCCTGCATGACGCATTCCTAACTGGTAACTTCACTGTTTTTCGTGATTTGGCCGGTCCGACACTTCAAGGCCGCTACACTGCAGCTCAACTCGGCGAGCACTACGCGCGGGTTCGGGCCTCCAAGATAGATTTGGCATCGGCCATCCTGATGGCTCCCAAGGTGACCCGAGCCGCACGCATCGACGGTTCTGACACCGTGCGCGTAGACGGCAATATCGCGACGGGGCCCGAGCAGCTCAACTTCAGTATCATTGTCGAACCGCAACGCGACCGGTGGACCTACGCCGACATCGCGATCGACAGGACAGAAGGAGTGGCAGACATCCCCGACTTGCGCCACCTAGCTTCCGCCGCCCGAACGCCCACGCGATGACAAAGAAATTAAAACCAAGGCTGATCGTCAGCGTCGCCGTATCGATTATCTTTGCCGCGCCCGTCCTGGCTGCGTTAAACCGGCGCCGCCTGTCAACGCGCCAAGAATCTCAGAAACGAGGGCGGTAGTTTCCCCCGACCTCGCCCTTTATCTCGTCCGAACCACTCTTATGAGTATTCACGACGCCAATTTGTCGGGCAACTATACCGTACTTCGTGACCTCAGTGGTCCAAGCTTGCAGAAGCGGTCGGCGAGCGACTTTGCCAATCTCTTTGGTCCGCTGCGTGAGCGCAACTTAGATCTGTTCAGCGCCGCTTTAATGGTCCCTGCGTTCACTAGCCAGCCTCAGGTGGGGTCCGACAATCATCTCCATCTAACGGGTCGCTTTACAACGCGTCCAAAACAGCTGGTGTTCGATTTCGTGTTCGAAGTTGATGGTGGGACTTGGAAGCCTTCTTCCCTAAGCGTCGGTCTTCAAATTCCGGCAAATTGAATTTCAACCACCCCCGAAAACAAAAAGGGCCCCGGATGGGGCCCTGATCGTCGTTGAGAGCAGCGTTAAGCTGCTTCGGCTTGGAAGGTGGGCGACTTCAAAGCCTCCTCGATGCCAGTTCCGGACTTCAGTGAAATACCGATGTACCGAACTCGTCCTGCAATACGCTCCTTCTTTACGCCGAGATCTGCGAACTCGCGTCCGAAGCTCGGAAGTGCCAAAGGCTCTTTGTTCTTGGTTTCGCACCACGAACAATAGTCTTCGTACAGTTGAGTAGCGGTAACACTCGATCCGTCCTGGACCTCGATGCTCTCCTTGTAAAAGCGCTCCACGTCTGTTTCTGGAGCGACCAGTCTTGCCGGTGCCGCTTTCGCTTCGACAACTTTCGCCTCTTGAGGCTTAGCCTGAGAGGGGGCTTCGATGGCCGGCCGTTCGGCAGGCGTCTCGATCGTCCGATTGTCGTTGGCACCAGAACGCGGCTTCTTGCCTTGAACAGCCGGTGTAAGCACCGGAGCTGCCACTGTTGCCGCAACAGTGTCTCCCTCTGACGCGCGTCTCGCAATGCGAGGAGCGGCCGGAGCGTAGCTGTCGTAGAGACGCCACTGGCTAAAGGCGACGTACATACCAAAGCCAGAACCGATCTCGAGAAGGAGCGCGACGAACACCGCCATCGCTGTCTGCACGCTTTCGATTTTAATGCCCGGTATTGCGAGCGTCGCTAGATCGGCAAGAACCTTCGCTTGCGGATCGGCGCCCGCGGTTGCGGACGACCCTTCCATGCCTGTAAGTTTTGCCTTGATGTCTGCAATGCGCGTGTCTGTCGCTGTAGCAGCCTTGGCAGACGCGAGCTCCGCTTCGAGGTTATGTAACCCCTGGCAGTATTTCTGCTCCGTCTTGGACGAAACGTCTTTACAGCCGTTCGACCACTTCCAGCCGGGTTGCGACTTGTGACTCTGGATCGCCGCCTGAACAGCCTCGTAAGGCCGGTGCTGCGGTATCCAAGCAGACGCTTCTTCTGCGCGCTTCAGATCGGCTCTCAAACCATCGTAGGTTTGCGAGACCTGAGTACGTTGCGCTGACGCGTCTGCGCGTTGCTGAGCCGCAAAACCGAGCGCGCTCGTCAACGAGTACGCGGTCACGACCGTCCAAACGAGGACAGAGGCTATTGCTTGCGACCACATTTTGTTTCGAATTGCGGCGAAGAAGAAGAACGGGATGAGCGCCTTCAAACAGTCGGCCGCGGCGGACGCCGCACCCAACAATTGTCCGTCGAACTCAGTTCTTCCGAGACTAAACCCAAATTGCCAGTTCATTGCGGCCGATACGGCGAGCAGTACGCCGGCAGCCATTACACCCAAAACACCTAGAGCATGTCTTAGCATTGCCCTCTCCTATGCGAGGGCCGGTTCAACGACATACAAATACCGGCCATTTCCGTCTTGTGACCGCGCGCTGAGAAGCACACGCACTGGCCAACCCCCAAAACGCACAACAGGCGCAACCCCGACGTGCATCACCCTCTGCATCTGTGAGCTCCGAGGCCATCCCCATGGCCAACGGCAGACACCGAAGATCCGCACGCGACGTTCACGCTTGAGAGCTATCGCTCCGCACAAAATCCCAAGTTATCCCAGTGGCCATCGCCGCTCGACCCCAGCTGTGGATGAACTTATTCACATTGCGCAGGGCATCAGAAAAACACGCGAAACAATTCCCCTCATCTCGGGAACGCTATGTGATTCGACGCGAAGTGTTAAGGTAATCATACTGCTTAGCGTGGCCCGGAAGCACCATTGGTGGCACATCCTGTTGTCAGAATGCAGCTGCGGGAATTCTGCGGGGCTAAATTATCAACCGCTTGTCCCCATGCACCTCGTCTGTATCCACAGCCTGTCCACACCATGCAAAACGATAATCAACTGCTGAGAATGGCGGCCAGAACTCAATCTGAGCACAGCTACATAATCGAAAAACACCTTTCACATCTGCGCTACAGACATCCCCTACGGTTGCACATAAGAGTTTTTCGTTTACCATTTGTAAGAATATGGTGCAAACTGACAGATGTACCACTTCCATGCGCTGCGCGGACGGTCTAAGCCGTTGCCACTCAAGCAGTTGCGCTGGTTGCGGGCCATCTAACTAGCCGGATTTAACGACCGCGAGCGGGAACGTCGAACCAAAGTTGTAGTTGTAACTGCGTCGGGTGTTGACTGGAGGAGTGGAAGATTATGCAACGGCTCGGTGGTTTACTGCTGATGCTCGCGGGTGCATCGCTTGGAGCGTATTCGTTGATTCCGCCGCCACACGATGGCGAGGAAAAGTTGCGCGAAGTCACGCGCATTTCGTCAGCGCCCGACCGGGCCGTCCGGCCCTCGGCACCCGTCCCACGGACAGCTGTCGCGCCGAGTGACAGCAGCGCGCCTGCCGTTATAGATGCAGCGCCTCAAAAGGCATCCGAACTCGCGGCCGCAATGCCAGTACGCCCGTCGAGCACATGGAGCGCCGTTGTTTCGTCTGAACCCGCAGCACAACAGGGCCGCATGACGTCCTCTAAACCGGGCGATGGCGAAGCTCGTGTTCAGTTGACCCGCGACCTGCAACGCGAATTGCAGCGCGTCGGGTGCTATGAAGGTGAAGTCACCGGGAATTGGACGCCCTCGACCAAGCGCGCCTTGAGCACGTTCATGGATCGTGTCAACGCGACACTTCCCATGGACGAACCCGACTATATTCTCTTGACGCTTGTGCAGGGGCACACCGCCGCCGCCTGCGGCACCGACTGCCCGTCGGGGCAGGCCATCTCGGAAAATGGCCGATGCGTGCCGAATGCTATAGTGGCGGGCGCAACTCGCAAGACCCAGCGTGACGAGCAGCGCCGGGCATCCGGCGAACAACAAATTGCCAGCCAAGAGCGTATTGCTGATGAACAGCGTGTGGCCACTGCGGCACGCGCCGTTGGAGCACGCGCCGTAGAAGCTAAGAGCGTGCAGGAAATGAAACGCGTCGCAACCGAGCGCCGCCTGGCAGACGAGAAAAGAGCCATTGAGCAGCGCGCTGCTGAGTTGAAGGCTAAGGCCAAGGCGGAATTGGCCGCAGCCGAAATCGTACGCAGAGAGCAGTCAGCAGAGGTTAGCCGGCAAATCGTCGCGGAAGCAGGTCCAGAGCAACTCCCTTGGCTGAAAGACGATCAACTTCAACTCCAGTCGGCGAAGGCCGCGCGTCCCAAGCGGCCCGACGGCATGATGTCGGTGGGCGGCCCGCAAATCGCTAAAGCCGAACTCACTGATAGCGCGTTGGCCGTGACGCCTGATGCCGGCCCCGTTCCAATCGAGCTGGACGCAACTGACGATCTGGCAGCACCCGATAATTCAGCAGCGCCTGTACTTAATGCGCCTGCGCCAATCGAGGCTGAAAGTCCGGAAAACACCTCGCAGCAGGGTTATTCCGGAACGAAGTCGGGCCCCGCCGCGATGCGCGGACGTCCCGGAACAAAGTCGGGCGTAGCGGTTCGTGGATTGACCGGCAGCAAATCTGGCCTCGCAGCACAACGCCGGGCAGTTCAGCGCTTTGCGCCAGCAGCCCGTGGTTACAAGCCACGCGTCGTTGCCAAGCGGCGCGCATTACCAGCCTATGCCTACCGGGCACCCAATTCGAAGTATTATTACTTCGCCTACAATGGTGGCGGAAAGCCTAAGAAGTCGAAGTCGTACAAACCGCATTACAACATGATGCAAGCGCTGAGCGGTGGTTTCTACTAAGCAGTCAGTCAAAGCTGAGTTCCATCCGGACCGTGGCATCAGGCCGTCGTTATCTGGCCGAAGGAAGTTGAAAAAATTGATGGCCGGGCTCCACAAGAGTCCGGCCATTTTTATGCCACTCCTATCGTGCGACGCCAGCGCGCAACCATTCGAGATAATCCGCCGAGCCGCCAATAACCGGTAGAACAAGAATGGCGGGGACGTCATAAGTGTGGCGGGCTCTTATAAAGCCAATGCAGTCTTCTGCCCGGCTGGCACTCGTCTTCGCAATCAGTACGGTTTCAGAGGCCTCCTCAATCTTGCCCTCCCAAACGTAAATCGACGTCATGCCCGGCACGATATTGATGCAGCCAGCGACGCGCTCTTTGACAAGGGCGCGGCCAACGTCCATAGCCGCTTCAAGGCTTGGAAATGTCGCGTAAACCAAAATCGCGGCACAGTCCGGACGCGCCACGTCGGCCTCGCTAACGTCCGCCTGGGTTTGCCTTTGTACTGGCCGTTGTACTGGCCGTTGTACTGGCCCTTGCACCTGTCTCTGCCCTGCCCCCTGCACATGGGGCTTGTTGTTTTCCGTCACTTGAGCCAGCCTCCGCTTCCCGTTTCAACCTTGCGGCCGGACCAATTCCGGTCCGGCCCAGATCCAACACGGCATGATGCAAAGACCCACAATGGCAAAACCCAAGGGCAAATTCGAGAAAATCGCATTTGTCGCGAGCGACGTGCCCGAGGCGATCGAGGCCCGTGAAAGCCTGCAACGCCGCTACGGAGCCGCAGACCCTGAAACGGCGGACGCCATCGTCGCGCTCGGCGGCGACGGCCTGATGCTGCAGACCTTGCATAGTTTCATCAATGACAAGATCCCGATCTACGGCATGAACCGTGGCTCCGTCGGGTTCTTGATGAACGAGTACCGCGAGGACGATTTGCTGGAGCGGCTGACGGCGGCCGAAGTGACCCGCATCCATCCACTGGCCATGATCGCCTACGACAGCGCCGGCAAGGCGCACAAGGGTCTCGCGATCAACGAAGTGTCGTTGTTTCGCGAGCGCTATCAGGCTGCGAAATTACAGATCACGATCGACGGCAAGGTGCGCATGGAGGAGTTGATCTGCGATGGCATTCTCGTGGCCACACCTGCCGGCTCGACGGCCTACAACTTGTCGGCACACGGGCCCATCTTGCCGATCAACACGCCGCTCTTGGCTTTAACGCCCATCAGTCCGTTTCGCCCTCGCCGCTGGCGCGGCGCGCTCGTTCCCAACAAGTCCCGCATCACGGTGCAAGTCCTGGAGCACGAAAAGCGCCCCGTGAGCGCGGTCGCCGATCATTTCGAAATCCGCCACGTCGTGAAGGCCGAAATCGAAAAAGCCCGCAACGTCGAACTCTTCATGATGTTCGACAGCGACCACAGTCTGGAAGAGCGGGTTCTCGCCGAGCAATTCAGGTTCTAATTGAAGCGCAATTCAACGAGCGTGTGCGACGCGCCATTCAGGAAAGCCGGCGGGCTACAGGACGTGAAATGAACGGCAGGTTAAGGCGGACTACGGAGTTTCCTCATGCCGGCTATGCCGGCCAGTAGTTCACGAGGCTCGCGACGTCGGGCCGCTCGCGTTCTTCGGGCTTTTCAACAACCGTCCCCATGTAGATGAAGCCGGCGACGCGCTCGCTGTCCGTGAGTTGCAGCGCCGCCCTCACGGCCGGACTGTAGGCGATCCACTCGGTAATCCAGCACGTGCCAAACCCCAGCGCGTTGGCCGCGAGGCAGGTATTGAAGCAAGCCGCCCCCGCTGACAGCACCTGTTCCCACTCCGGCGCGCCGGGCTTTGGCTTAATCTCAGAAATCACGGCCATGACCAAGGGAGCGCGCAAAAACCGGCCCCGCTCGACGTCGAGCCGCATGCGGCTAGGAGGCTCCTTTTCCTCCAATCGGCACGCTTCGGCAAATATATCGCCCATGCGCGCCCGAGCTGGGCCTTCGAACACAATAAAGCGCCACGGAGCGAGTTTCTTGTGGTCGGGAACGCGGGTGCCAATTGTGAGGATAAGTGCCAGCTGCTCAGCGCTCGGGCCGGGAGCTAACAGTTTGTCAGGCTTGACAGAACGGCGGCTGGCAAGAAATCCTAGGAGGGGATGATCCATGTTCTTTCCGGTGGATGCGTCTTAGAGCCCTCGCTATCGCAAAAGCGTCTCTGGTACAATATCGCCTTCGATCCCGACCAGGTTTGAGCCAAAAACAGGTCCCATGCGCCATCGTGCTTTGAGCTTTGCCCTCCTCCCACTGCTGTTCTGGCTGGTGCCGGTAGCGCGTGCCGGAGACACCCCGTCGACGCTTTTCTTGGTCGATGGATCGGGTTCGATGTGGGGGCGGTTCGAAGCCGACAAGCGCGCCAAGATCGATGCCGTGCGTGAACTTTTGAAGCCCATCATCACCTCCGCTGGCCAATCGCACATCGGCCTCGCGTCCTTCGGTCACCGCCGCAGGGGCGACTGCAGTGACGTCGAGATCATGGCAGTGCCTGGAACGGAGCGCGATCCCGTTCTAGCGGCGCTTGAAAAACTCAACCCAAAGGGCAAGGGGCCACTCGCGGAAGGTTTGCGGCAGTCTGTGGCGGCCTTAGGCGCCAACCGTCCTGCCTCGATCATCGTCATCAACGACGGCGCCGATAATTGTCAGCAAGACGCTTGTGCAGCGGCCGCCGAGATTGCCAGAACGGCGCCAGACGTCGCCATTCACGTGATCAGCATCGGCGTCGATCCCGTTGATCATCCACGCCTCGCGTGCGTCGCCAAAGAAACCGGCGGACAATTTTTCGATGTAACTGACCCGATTGCACTGGCCGCCGCGATCGGAGACGCTGTCGGGCGCACGCCCGCTGCATCTCCACAGGCAGCCGCCCAAGCGGCCATTGCAGCGCCCGATACGAGCGGCGTTGCCGGCGCGAAGCTGAGAGCAACGGCGGTTCTAGTCGAGGGTACAGCGCCGCTTGTCGAGCCGCTCAGATGGCGCGCAATCAAAGCCGACGGAACCGAGGTTGTTGCCAGCGCCGAGGCGGCAGAATTTTCAGCCGCACTCGAACCCGGCACCTATGGTATCGAAGCCCAGATCGGAAGCATCATGACAAAGCAGGACGTGACGATTGAAACAGGAAAGCCTGCTTTCATCGCCGTGCCGCTCAATGCCGGGCGTCTCAAGGTGCTTGCCAAGTACAACAAGGATGGCAAGAGCCCTGGTTCCGCTATCATCACCGTATCCCAAGCACAATCGAGTGGCGGCGGCACGGTCTGGCTCGGACGGCTAGATGCCGCCACCACGATACTCCCCGCTGCCACTTACACCGTCGCTATTGCGGACGGGCACATCCACCAGCAGCGCCAAGTCACGTTAAGCGCAGGGTCGGACGCAACCGCCGATTTCGTACTTGGCGCCGGTCGTGTCGAACTCTCTGCAATAATGAACGAGGGTGGCGAAGCACTCAGCGACGTCACCTTCTCCGTCGCGGAAGACGATCCCGAAAGCCCGGATGGGCGGCGCGAACTTGCGCGCTCGCTCGCACCAACGGCTGAATTTCAACTGCCGGCTGGCACCTATTACGTGTCAGCGCGATCGGGCGACGCTGAAACACGCCAGCGGATAGCGGTTGGTGCCGGCGATGTCGTCAAGCGCGTCCTCGCACTCGAAGCGGCGCGCCTCAAAATTTCTGTCCCCGTAAGTCCCACAGCTGGGCCCGACGGGCATGGCATCGTTTATCGTGTGGTCGCACTCGACGGCGAAAAGCGCGAGGTCGCGCGATCGTCAATACCGGATTTTGAAACTCTTTTGAACGCTGGCCGCTATCGCGTCTCGGCAACGCTTGAGGCTCATAATTTTACAGCGGTGCAGGACGTCGTCCTGGAAGCCGGTAAGTCAGCGATCGCCGTCATGAAATTCGATGCAGCAGAAATCAGCTTTAAACTTCCGGCCGGCGCGTCCGCCATCCCGGGCGAGATCTTCTGGGCGATCAGCGATCAGAACGGCCGCGCCTTCTGGCATGCAGCCATTAGCGAGCCAAAACTGCTTCTTGCACCTGGCCGCTACACCGTTCGCGTAGAAACACGCGATCGCGGCACGCAAGCGGCGTTCGAAGTCCGTACCGGCGAGAATAAGCAAATCGACTTAGGATCGAATTGATGATTTTGCCCGAGTTCCGACACGCGCGAATGGTTGCTCTGGACTAAGCTTGCATATCAATGTTGAAGGACGAACCGATTTAGCGATGCCAAACATCAAGACCGCCGCCCATTCATTTTTAGCTCTTCTGCGTCCGTTCCTTTCGATCGTAACGGCGGTCGTGTTCGGAATGGCTGTTGGCGCAGGCGCCGCTGAGGCGGAGCCCGAATCTGGCTGGCAGGCCGACGTTGAAGTGAAGAAGTCGGCGCCTGCTCAGCCCCCCACTCAGCCTAAGGCTGCCAAGCCCGCGAAAGCCAATTCCAACACCACGGTCATTGAACGAAACGGCGTAACACCCGACACGCCTGGCGCACCTGGCATCACCCAGTTGAAACTCGTGGCCCTGCTGACGGCGGACGGCCAGCAAATCGATCAAGGCATGGTGTGGCGCGTGTTCCAGCACGGCACGGGCGCTGCCGCAAAATCCAAGCTCGTTACAGAAAATCGCGATGCCAGCCCAGCGCTGAAATTGCAACCCGGCGATTACACCATCAATGCCTCGTTCGGCCGCGCCAATCTTACGCGCAAAGTCACCGTGAAGTCCGGCTCCACAGCAACGGAGCAGTTCGTATTAAACGCCGGCGGATTGCGTCTCAACGCCAACGTCGCCAACAAACCGGCGCCAGACGGGATGGTGACATATGCCATCTTCTCGGACGACCGCGATCAATTCGCAAATCGCACCGCCGTGATGACCGGCGCAAAGCCGGGCCTCATCATTCGCCTAAATGCTGGTATCTATCGCGTCGTCTCAACTTACGGCGATGCCAATGCGCGCGTTGAAACCGACGTCACTGTGGAGGCTGGCAAACTGACCGAAGCGGCTGTCGCACACACGGCCGCCAAGGCCGCCTTCAAGCTTGTCACGCGCGAGGGCGGAGAAGCCCTTCCTGACACACATTGGAGCATCCACGCGGCAACGGGGGAAATGGTCAAAGAAAGTGTTGGCGCACTGCCGACCCACATGCTCGCGCCTGGCGACTACATCGTCGACGCCAAGTCCGGAGGACGCGTCTTCCAGCGCAAGTTCTCTCTGCGGGAGGGCGAAATGGCCAACGTTGAGGTCATGGCCGAAGGGCAGGACGCGGCCGCGACGGCAGACGACATAAACCCGTCTCTTGAAATCGCGCCCTTGCTCGAACTCAAAAATCCGTAAGGACCCAATCCGTCGGACACCCGTTGGCGCGCATGCGTTTATCGACGCCATCGGCTTCCGCCGTTTTGCCATCGCGCTGAAAGGCTATGCGCGCGAGTTGCCACTGCTCGCACGCCGCCGTCAGATCTCCCTGATCGAAGGCCGCCTCCGCGAGCGCAATACGTGCTGCAGCATGCACGTACTCAGGGCCGTGTTGCGACCCAATACCCGCCGCCGAACGCAGGGCGGACTGCGCTTCCTTATCCAGCCCCAAGGCGCGATTCTGCGCGGCAAGGTCTAGATACATGGACGCCATGACGTGATGTTTGCCGCTGGCCGCAGCGGCGGCAATTTGGCGTTCGATTGCAGCGATTTCGTCCCGCGCTAAGGACCGTGCAGTAGTGTGCTGATTCATCGAATTCATAGGCGTCGCCGTCTCCTGGATTGACACGCGGTCTTCATCGGCTGGCGTGGTGTAGGCGCTCAGCAGGCGCGGACGCCTCGCCCGCTTGCGCGCAATAAACACGCTCAGAAGCAGCAACAGCACGAGCACGGGTACTACGAGAATGATGGCCCAAATCAGCGCTTCGGATTGCAACACATCGGACACGGGACCCCTCCTCCCCAGCCGTTCACTGGCTTTTTATGCCGGTGCAATTTCCTGGGTCCAACCCTTACCTGAACGGCGCGGAATACATCAGTCCGCCTTTAGTCCAGAGGTTGTTCAAACCCCGTTCGAGCTTGATGGTGGATGCCTGCCCGAGCGTTCGCTCGAAAACTTCAGCGTAGTTGCCAACTTGTTTGACCACCTGATACGCCCAATCCCGCGCCAAGCCCAGCGGTTGACCAAGATTTGCTTCTTCGCCGAGAAACCGGCGCACTTCAAGTGTGGTCGACGCTTTCATGGATTCGATATTGGCACTTGTAATGCCAAGTTCCTCTGCGGCTATGAGCGCCATGGCATTCCAGCGCACGATAGCGAACCACTCATCGTCTCCCGTGCGAACCGCCGGTCCAAGCGGTTCCTTACTAATGATTTCAGCCAAGAGCACATTGTCTGTCACGTTGTTCAGCCGGCTGCGTTCAACTGCAAGCAAAGTAAGGTCTCCCGTCAGTACGGTACACCCTCCCGCACCATAGGCTTTAACAAGTTGTTCCCAACGATCCGACGTGATCAATTGGAAGCGCATCTTGTTGCGCGTGAAAAATTCCGTAACAGCACGCTCGCCGGAACTCCCCGGCAGAACACAGATGGAAGCGCCCGAGAGTTCGAGCACGCTGGAGACAGCGTGACTGCGCGGAACGAGGAACCCTTGTCCATCGTAAAAGAGCACACCGGCAAAACGCACCTGCAAATCGGTGTCGCGCGACAAAGTCCAGGCCGTACTGCGCAGCAAGACATCGACTTCGCCATCCTGCAGCGCCTTGAAACGGTCTGTCGACTGGAGGGCACGAAACTTGACCGCGTCTTTCTTGCCAAAAACCGCGGCTGCAAGTGCCGAACAGAATTCCACTTCGAGCCCGCTCCACTCTCCCTGCGCGCTGACCTGGGAAAAACCGGGCGCATTTTCACTGACGCCGCAGTTAATGTAGCCGCGGGCTTTCACTTGCTCGAGCGTCGGCTTCTTCGCCGCCAGGGCCGGCTGCACGGCACCCATCACTGAGAGCGTCCACATAATGCAGGCCGAGAACAGCAAGCGCATCAGCGGCGCCACAATCAACGTTTCTAGCAACTTTGCACCTCTTAGGATGATCGTCCCTGCCGGCCCCGGCATGCCGCGACACGGACGATCCCTCGGGGAAAAACCAACGATAGCACACATCCCGCGCCGCAAGCCCCTGGTCAAGCCCTTGACCAAAGTCCTATCTTGCGCCACCAGGGCCTTAAGCTGTTGGAGGCGCGACACGAGGCATGGCAAAATCAAACGATGGCGCGCCGCCCAAAGAAGGTGATGAATCCGCTGATAAAGCTGGCGTCAAGCCTGGCGTTAAGCACAGCGAAGCGACCCAAATTGTCCATCACGGCCGCCATCCCGAGGCCCAGCACGGCTTTGTGAATACGCCCGTTTACCGTGGCTCGACCGTTCTTTTTCCAACCCTTGCCAAGATCAAGTCGCGCGACCAAGCCTACACTTACGGCCGCCGTGCCACACCGACAACGCACGCCCTCGAAGACGCCATTACAGATCTCGCGGGCGGCGCATCGACCATTCTGACTTCGTCGGGATTGTGCGCGGTTTCAACAGCCCTTCTGGCGTTCGTCCAATCCGGCGACCATATCCTGATGACCGATAGCGTCTATCAGCCGACACGCACATTCTGTGACAAGATGCTGACGCGTCTTGGTGTCGAAACTACTTACTACGATCCACTATTGGGCGAGCGTGTCAGTGATCTGATCAAACCCAACACACGACTGATCTTCGTCGAGAGCCCGGGATCGCAGACGTTCGAGATGCAGGACATCCCGGCTATAGCCAAAGTCGCACGGGCCAAAAACATCTGGCTCTTGGCTGACAACACCTGGGCCAGTCCTCTCTTCTCAAAGCCGCTCGCGCTCGGCGCAGATGTCACGATCGAGGCGGCTACCAAATACATCGTCGGACACGCCGACGCGATGTTGGGTGCCGTGACCGCCAACGCGCGGGCTGCACAGTATCTCGACAATGCCAAAGAAGCGCTCGGCACGTGTCCCGGCTCTGAAGAAACCTATCTAGCCTTGAGAGGTATGCGCACACTGCACGTCAGGCTCGCGCATCACATGCGAGCGGCGCTTGAGATGGCGCGCTGGCTGGAAGGTCGCTCGGAGGTCGCGCGTGTCCTCCACCCGGGCCTCGAAAGCCATCCCGGCCATGGCATTTGGCAACGTGATTTTACCGGCGCCTCGGGGCTTTTCACAATTGTCCTCAATCCGGCAAGCGAGAACGCCCTTGCTGCATTTTTAGATGGGCTGAAGCTCTTTGGGATGGGCTATTCATGGGGCGGCTATGAAAGCCTCATCATTCCCTTCGATCCAAAAGCCTATCGCACAGCGACTCGCTGGACCTCAGACGGTCCGGCCTTGAGGCTGCACATCGGTCTCGAGGACATCAACGACCTCAAGGCCGACCTTGAAGCAGCCTTTATCAGGTTGAAAACGCAGAGCTAACTGGTTTCACTCTGGATCGATATTCGATGCGGCATAATTGCAACGTCTTGCTGCGGAATAAGTGACAGCGCACACCGTTATCCCTGTAGCTCGCAACGAGGACACCACGTGACGGAAGACGTTCGATCCAAAATGATCGAATTTTTGCCGCGACTACGCAGATTTGCGTATGCGCTTACGCGGAGCTTGGAGCAAGCCGACGACTTAGTACAGGACACGTGTGAAAGGGCTTTGGCCCGGGCTGACCAATGGCAGCCAGGAACAAGGCTGGATAGTTGGATGTACAGAATCGCACAAAA
>JANOKW010000384.1:0-2704 GCA_031419475.1 Hyphomicrobium sp.
CCGGGGCTCATACAGCGCTACGCTTTGGATTTCGTCATCATCAATGGCGAGAATTCAGCGGGCGGATTTGGCATTACGGAAGCCATTCTCAATGAATTGCTCGATGCAGGTGCCGATTGCGTCACGCTTGGCAATCACGCCTTCGATCAGAAAGAAACGCTCGTCTATATCGAACGTCATGATCGCTTGATCCGTCCTGTAAATTTTCCCAAAGGCACGCCCGGCAAAGGCGCGACGCTGTTGAAGGCCAAGAATGGCGCAGACGTTCTCGTCATTAACGCCATGGGGCGCGTGTTCATGACAGAACTCGACTGCCCGTTCCGCGCAGTTGATAACGAGATTACGGCCTGCAAATTGAAAGACGGCGCCGACGTGATCTTCGTTGATTTCCACGCCGAAGCGACGAGCGAGAAACAAGCGTTTGGATTTTTTGTCGATGGGCGCGTCTCGGCGGTGGTTGGCACACACACACACACGCCCACCAGCGATCACAGAGTTTTGCCAGGTGGAACGGCGTACATGTCGGACGCGGGCATGTGTGGGGACTACAACTCCGTGCTTGGCATGGACGCGGACGAGCCTTTGAACCGGTTCTTGACCAAAATTCCTCGCACACGCTTTGAGCCGGCGCTGGGACAGGCAACGCTGTCGGGATTCGCGGTTGAAATTGATGATAAAACGGGAATGGCGACGCGGGTATCGGCGTTCCGACAGGGGCCGCATCTCGAGACGGCTGCGCCAGAGTTTTGGGGCACGTGAGGCCGTCTCTGTGATTTAATCGGCAGCGGTTTAGCAATGGATGAGCAGATGTTAGGTATTCGGCTTCTCGTACTTTTTCTCTGCCTCTCCGTCACCGCGGCGCTTGCCGAAGAATGCCTGCCAAGCGGTGGGGCAGCTGACGCTCAACTCGTGCTGTCACGGCCATCTGCGGGAAGCGTTTCCAAATTCTTCGGTGAGCAGTTCGACGAACTCCTGAATACCAAGAAGCTACACGACGGCGTTGATTTCGACGATGTGAGCGGAGAGCCGGTCTATGCGGCGCGCGGGGGCGTCGTCGTTGAAGCGGGTAAAGCCGAAGCGACGCCAAAAGCCTACCTTGGAATCTATCTTCGCATTCATCACGGCGGAGAAATCTCAACCGGCTATGGGCACTTAAGCCAGTCCTTGGTTCGGGTGGGCGATTGCGTTCAGCCGGGGCAGGAGATCGGTAAGGTCGGATCAACCGGGCTGTCGGCTGGCCCGCATTTGCATTTCCAGCTGATGCGTGGAGAAACGCCGGAAGATCCGTTACCCTTCGTACAATAGCCGGCGCGCGTAGCGGGCCCTTATTGTCCTTGCCGCTCTTGACCAGCACACCGCCGTTGCGCAAAAGACTTGCTGCCAAAAACGCGATACGCGGGAAATCCAGGGACAGTCATGGCCGGCCATTCAGCGTTCAAGAACATCATGCACAAAAAGGGCCGGGCAGATGCAGCCCGCGCCAAGATGTTCGCCAAGCTCAGCCGGGAGATAACAGTTGCCGCCAAGACAGGATTGCCGGATCCCGCCATGAATGCCCGGTTGCGCTTGGCCATTCAGGAGGCGCGCGCGGAAAATGTGCCGAAGGACAATATCGAACGCGCCATCAAGAAGGCGGCGGGTAATGACACGGCGAACTATGACAATGTGCGCTACGAAGGCTATGCGCCGGGCGGCGTTGCCATCATTATCGAAGCGCTGACGGATAACCGCAACCGCACGGGCGGTGCTGTGCGTTCCGTGTTCACGAAGTATGACGGTAATCTCGGGTCGACCGGTTCGGTCAGCCACATGTTCACACACGTTGGAGAGATCGCCTACAAAGCTGATAAGGGCTCGCCCGATGCGGTTCTGGAAGCAGGCATTGAGGCGGGTGCCGATGACGTGGTCTCGGATGCCAACGGCCACTCGGTCACCTGTCCGTTTGATGCGCTGGGAACTGTCGCAGCAGCACTGGAAAAAACCTTGGGCGAAGCGCAAAGCGTCAAAGCGATTTGGAAGCCCAATCTGACAACGCTCGTCGATGAAGACAACGCCGATAAAATCATGAAGATGATTGCGGCCCTGGAAGATGATGACGACGTGCAGAACGTCTACGCCAATTTCGAAATTTCAGAAGAATTGATGAAAAAGCTGACGGCCGCTTGATCAGCATCCCGGACGGGGCGTGGAACGCGTGATTGCTGTTTAATGGCATTTTTTCAGGAAATGATAAAACGTTGCGGAAAATTTGTGTCCGACCGTCAATAGGCTGATGACAGTCTCATGCATAGCGATGTGGTGCATCTGGTTTGGTGTATGTGGTTTGGTGCATGTGGTTTGGTAATTTACTTGTCGATAATCCGCTGCGTTTGCGATCAGGGCCAGGTGACCCTCATGTTGCTCTCTTGTCGCTCTCTGGGCGCATGACGGGAAAAACACGGGCCCCCGCGTCGCAATCCGATTGACTCTCGCTCGATACCGCAAAACACTCGCGCAGTATATTCTAGCAATTTTCGCGTGTGTTGTGGGAGGATTTTATGGCCAGCGGGGACGGGGGGAGCCAGAGGGCGGACCCAATCCGGGTTGGGCTGGTGGTCATTCACGGCGTCGGCGAGACAGAGCCGGGCTATGCGGTCAATACACTGCTCGAAACGCTCTCGGGCAAGGTGCCGGACTACAAGGTCTCCCAGTTCAGTGCCTTCCA
>JANOKW010000385.1:0-3779 GCA_031419475.1 Hyphomicrobium sp.
TGACACCGCCTGCCGCCTGCCGCCTGCCGCCTGCCGCCTGCCGCCTGCCGCCTGCCGCCTGCCGCCTGCCGCCTGCCGCCTGCCGCCTGCCGCCTGCCACCTCACTTCACGCCCTTCTGCATGGCACACGCCTGCGCGGCATTTCTGAGCAGGCACGCAATCGTCATTGGGCCGACGCCACCGGGAACGGGCGTGATAGCGCCTGCCACGCGCGCGCATTCTTCATAATTCACGTCGCCGACAAGCTTGGTCTTGCCGTTGTCGCCGGGCACGCGATTGATGCCGACGTCGATGACGATGGCGCCGGGTTTGATCCAATCGCCGCGCACCATCTCAGGAATGCCAACGGCAGCAACAACGAGGTCGGCGCCCTTGACGACGCCATGCAGATCGCGCGTGCGCGAATGCGCAATCGTCACGGTGCAGTGCTCTCGCAAAAGCAGCGCTGCGACAGGCTTGCCAACGATGTTCGAGCGGCCGATGACGACGGCGTTCATGCCAGCCAAGCTCGGCGCCACAGACTTCGCCAGAATGATCGAGCCTGTTGGCGTGCAAGGGACGAGCGAGCGCTCGCCAACCCACAGCCGGCCGACGTTGACGGGATGGAAGCCATCGACATCCTTATCGGGATTAATCGAATTTAGAACCTTCTCGGAATTGATGTGCTTGGGCAGCGGCAGCTGCACGAGAATTCCGTGGCAAGCCGGATCGTTATTCAGCTTGTTGACGAGGGCGAGAACGTCCGCTTCGCTCGTCTCGGCCGGAAGCTTGTGCTCCCAGGAATTCATGCCGACTTCGACGGTCTGCTGCGCCTTGTTCTTGACGTAGACCTTGCTCGCCGGATCTTCGCCAACGAGAACAACCGCGAGGCCCGGCTTCACGCCATGTTCTTTGACCAAACGCGCCACTTCTGCGGCGACTTCTGCGCGCACGTCAGCCGCGATTTTCTTTCCATCGATAATTTGCGTTCCGGCCATCGGCGTCGTTCCCTTCCGTTTCGTGGTTTTGTACAAAGCTCAAGAAACGGATAATTTCGCCTTGAGCCGGTTTTCAATCTCTTTCACGTCGCCTTCGACCGCGATCGACTTCACGTGCGACTTTGCCCCTTTCATGCTCCTGACACGAGACGCGCTGCAGATTTTGGCACTTGAAGCCACCTTCGGGAGTTGCGCTGACGCGCGCCTTAAACGGCTGGACCCTCGGCAGTGACGTCGACACCGGCAATATCATCTTTGGACGATTTTGGTGATCGTCGAAAGCGCACAATGACGCACGCAGCGCCCTGTCGTCCGGGTTCAAGTCGTCCGGGTTCAAGTCGCCAGGGTACAAATCGCCCGGGTCAGGTCGCCAGGGCAGATCCGATGTCGCGCGGTTCAGGCAAAGACCTTTGCAATGTTCGTCAACACAACCGACTGCACGAAGAAGCAGGCAAGCAACAAAACGATAGGCGAGATATCAACCCCACCCATGTTCGGCAGCATATTGCGGATGGGCCGGAGCAGCGGCTCCGTCACGGCGTTGAGCGCTTCCCAAACCGAGCGAACAAACGGGTTTTGGGCATTGATGACGCCGAAGGCAATCAGCCAGCTCATGACGACACCGGCGATAACAATGTAGGTATAAAGGGTGATGAGATAGCTGATGAATCCGAGAAGTTCGACCATGAAGCCCCGCTCTGGTTTTTGTGTCGATCCACCTCTAGCGGCGCTGGGCCATTGCATCAAGCGTGCAAGCAGTTTGGCCTTGGGCGGCAAGGATGATGTCCCAGAAAAATTTCAGTAGGTGGCTGACCCCCGGTTTCTTGACATCACTGCTGCACGGCACCTAAATAACGGCTTCCTATTGGGGCCGTAGCTCAGCTGGGAGAGCGCGTCGTTCGCAATGACGAGGTTTACCCTTTAAACGCGGCGCGGCGCGTGGTTCTATGGGGTAAGGCGTACCAGAAACAACGCGAATTGCGTGTTCCACACACAATTATCAGGGCAAACGAGGGAAGGCCGTACACAATGCAGACATTCATCGCACTTATTATGATCGGTTACGCGGGCCTATTTCTAGGCGGCATGGCCTACCTGATTTGGAAGGACTACCCCGGACGGCGCGGGCGATAGGCGCGCAAACGATAAAGGCCCGGTCACTCCTGTCATGGAAGTGCCGGGCCTTTTGTGTTGCTAAAGTTTGATGATCTTCGGCTTTACGAATGTGGGCTGGACGTTGTTGTGCGCCGCTCCACCACCTGCCGTCAGTACCCCGCCAGTCACAGTCTCGGTCGCGGTCGCTGTAGCAGTAATGTTGCTTTTATCGTCAATAGCGCCATTGACTGTGGTGCCGTAGACGTAGTAATCGACGCCTAGGTTGGTTACAGTCTGCACGCCTGTGCCGCGCTGTACGCCTGTGGCGTTGGCCAAGGTGACTGTCACGGCCACGGCCACGGCGATGTTGTCCGTGTGAGTGTGCGGCGCTGTCTCTGTTAACGTTAGGCCATGCGACTGCGCGCCGCCCGAGTTGCCGATTATATCGCCATCGACGCCGCCGCTAAGGCCCGTAAGGCGGTTGGCACTCGTTCCGCCCATATTATCCAGGCCCGCCGAGACGCGACCCCGCATGTCCGGTAGTGTTATGGTCTTGTTCGCTGCGAAGTCGGCCGCACCGCTTCCGCCTCTTGTTGCTCGAGCCGGCAGGAAGCGCCGTGGGCTGGCCGTCACGCCGAAGCTTTAGCGAAGGCGGGCTCCATCGGGTTTCTAAAGCTCTTCAGCCGCTATACGGACGCGCGATAATGGACCTGTGGCATGCTAGCGTTTGTGTGAGCATCCTTTGGGCTTGAATGACGAGCAGGTGTGCGCTAGGACGCTCAGGCTCGCAGCACAGCGCACTTGCTTACCTTTACCGCCTAGCGGCGCTGGAACGGTAGGGATGGGGCGTTAGTCGTATTAAGGGCGTGCTGTTTTTCGCGTAGCAGATGCGGATTAATGCCCGCAAAAACCGGCAAGTAATTGAAATTACTTGCAAAATGCCGCTTTAGCTCAGCCGGTAGAGCATGTCATTCGTAATCTCATTATGTTGGCCCCATGTGGGCCTTTTCTTTTGCCCAGCGCCCATAACAAACACAACAATTGCAGCCAGTTACCATAGTTTCCTGACGATCCGCTGGAGGAATTAGGGGCCAGGGATGCCCACCATTCTGGCACACTATTGGCACACCGAGATTGACAGCCACACCGATTAGTGTATCAATGCTCTATATACTTGCCGACTATCAGAGGGCAGAACATGGCATCGGTGAAGGCAAACGTTCTCGCGATTGAGAAGGCGTTGAGAGAGCTAGGGAAACCCGCGACGCAAGCTGAGCTGGTCATTGAGGGCGCGCGGGGTTTGTCCCTTGTGGTCAAGCCAACAGGCACCGTCTCTTGGCTTGTCCGCTATCAGGTCGGCAAGGGCACCAATCGGGTGCGCCGGGCGTCCGCACTAGGGCGCTATGGTACGGGCGGGCTCAATCTCGCAGACGCCAGGGAAGCGGCTGAGACCTATTGGAAGGAAGCGGCCAAGGGCAATGACAAGGTCGAAGCCGACAAGGTTGAGGCGTTGACGCTCCGAGCACTGTTTGAACTTCGCAAGGCCGACGACAAAGACACGGAGCCGAGCACCATTGCTGGATATTCTTCACGTCTCGAAAAGTACGTGTTCCCGACGCTCGGCAGTCGTTCGGCGGCTTCCATCACGCCGGAACAAATCGCAGCCGTGCTACGCGCCGTCGAAAAACGCAGTCCCGCTGTAGCGCA
>JANOKW010000386.1:0-11323 GCA_031419475.1 Hyphomicrobium sp.
AGCCTCGTATGGCTGGCCATGGCGACAAGCGGTTTTGTATTCACAGAGCCCGCCCCAACCGACATCCTGGCCCTCGGCCTCATCGTCATCCTCCCTGTCGTTGGCCTCTTCCGCCCGTCGCCGCTGCTCGCAATTTTGATGTTGCTGTTTGCTGGCATCGCAGCGTCGGGTCTCGTTTCGGCGACACTCGCCAACGATGCAGGCAAGGCCGTCTCGCATACCCTTGTTTCACTTTTTCTCGCGGGCGCCGCGTTCACGTTCGCGGGCTTCATCGCGGTCAAGCCTGTTGCCCACCTGCGGATAATCTTCAATGGCTTGACGGTGGCGGCCGTGATGGTCGCACTTACGGGAATTGCGGGTTATTTCGATGCATTTGCAGGTGCCGAGATCTTCACCAAATTCGGCCGCGCCGCTGGCACTTTCAAAGATCCAAACGTCTTCGGCCCCTTTCTGGTGCCGGCGTTTCTCTATGCCATCCACACGGCACTCGAACGCTCAATAAAACACGTGGCGTTGCCGCTCGCTCTTGCCGCATTTCTTGCTTTCGCGACTTTTCTCAGTTTCTCGCGCGGAGCATGGATGAACATCATTCTGGCACTCGCGACTTATATCGCGCTCTCCTTTCTCACGGCGGAAAGCAATGGACGCCGGCAAAAAATAGCAGTACTCGCCGTTCTCGGCGCTGCCATGATCGCGGCGGTCGTTGGTGGCGCGCTGCAGGTAGAAAAGATTGCGGGCCTAGTCGGCGAACGGGCGAGCGTCGCACAAAGCTACGACGTCGGTCCCGAAGGCCGGTTTGGCGGTCAAGAAAAAGCAATCGGACTGATCCTCGAATATCCTCTTGGTATTGGCGCGGGATCGTTCGCATTCGACCATCATCACGAAGAGCCCCACAACGTCTACCTCAGTATGCCGCTGAACGCGGGATGGGCTGGTGCCGGCCTCTACCTCGCCGCCATCGCGCTAACGCTCCTGCTCGGCATCCAACAAGCGTTCAAGCGCACGCCATGGCAACCTCTCGTCTTGATCGCCGTTTCGGCATTCTTGGCCAACGTAGCGGAGGGACTAATTATTGACACCGATCACTGGCGCCACTTCTATCTGCTAATGGGCGTTATTTGGGGCGCGGCATCTGTGCCAAGTCCTGTCGCAAGTTTTGTCCCAAGTCGTTTCCCACGTCTGGTCCCACGTCTGGTCCCACGTCTTGTCCCAAGTCTTGTCCCACGTCTGATCCCTTCCAAGAGCGGCCCGCACAGGTTGCGTGGCCGCTTGCAGGTTGGGTCAAGCGCTTAAAAGTACTATGTCCACTTCCCTCACCCATCCTGGTGCGCCCGCAATTCTTATGTGGGCCAAGGAGCGCACGAAAAGCGACGTTCACAAACTCGCGCTTGCGCTGGTGTGGTTCAGCGTTGCCTCTAGTTCTATCGTCGTCTCGGAACCCGCGCCCGTCGATATTTTGACCGCCGGCCTCTTCGTTCTCCTGCCCGTCTTAGGCTTGATCGATGCACGGCCTATGCTCGTCGCTGGGCTCGCGATATGGCTGCCCATCACCGCTTTCAGCTTTTTTGCCACCACACTCGCATTCGATACACCTGCTGCCATCACACACGCGGCCGTCACACTCTACCTCTGCGCCGCTTCGTTCCTCATTGCGTGTTTTGTAGCTAGGAAACCTCTGGCACATACGCGACTGATCTTGAACGGCTACCTCGTTGCTGCGACGATCGCCGCATTACTTGGCATTGCCGGCTATCTCGATTTGTTTCCAGGAGCATACGATGCCCTAACACGATATGATCGCGCCGCCGGCCTCTTCAAAGACCCCAATGTTTATGGGCCATTCTTAATCCCGGGGCTGCTCACGGCATTGCATCTGTGGCTCGCACGCCCGTTGGCCCAGGGACTGCTGCCGCTGCTGGGTGCGGGCATATTTGCCACCGGTATTCTATTCAGCTTCTCGCGCGGAGCTTGGGCTGGCGCCGCCGTTGCGCTGGCACTTTATTGCTACCTTTATCTACTCTCATCCACCCGCAATATCGAACGCCTGAAACTCGCCGGCCTCGTACTTTTCGGGGCAGCGGCTGTCGGGCTTGCCGTCGCGGCGTCGATGCAATCGGAGGGCGTCGCGCGGTTGCTCGAAGAGCGCGCCGCCCTCACCCAACCCTATGACGAAGGTCCAACCGGGCGCTTTGGCGGTCAGTTGATTGCGGTTGACGTTATTCTTGACAATCCCCTGGGCATTGGCTCGCACCAATTTGCGCCAAATTTCCATCATGAGGAAGCGCACAACGTTTACCTCAGCATGATGTTGAACGCAGGTTGGCCAGGAGGATTACTATACTTGGCGCTTTGCGCACTTACGCTCGTCACGGGCTTCAAACACGCGCTCAAAGCAACGCGCACCCGGCCCCTCTTCCTAATCGTTTACTCCGCGCTCGCGGCCGCGATCCTGCAAGGCACGTTGATCGACAGCGACCACTGGCGCCACTTTTATCTACTGATGGGTGTCGTGTGGGGGCTCATAGCGGGCGACGCGCGGGAAATGCGCAAGGCCAAAATCGTTCGCGACAGCCGCCCCATTCTGTTACTGCAGCAATTGATCATTCCGCCGTCGCGGCGCCGGGTCCGCATCGCCGGCCGCGCGCCAAGACGTATCCCCATCAACCGGCCGGAACGGCGCTTGCCGCCGCAGCGCGAGCCCCGCATTCTTGCGCGCTATCGATAACAGCGGCGGGTTTTGTGATTCAGAGGGACGCTGAGTTGTTGGGGGCCGGTCGAGCGCCCGTGTCCTGGAACGACTTCAATCTCAACTCGGCCTGACAATTATCGATCAACTGGATGAAACGGATGCGATTGAGGCTAGCCAAATCATTAAACATATCTAAACACCCACACAGCGTAGACCAAGGAGACCGCTAAGGCGGGCCAAAGGTTTGATCCGACAAGCCCGAGCCAGGCAAGATGGATGAATGCGCTTCCCAATAGCGAAATGAAGAGCCTGTCGCCGCGCGTTGTATCGAGGCCGAGTGCTCCGTGCCGCGGATCGCCGCCAGGCGACACCACTTCCCAAATGGTCATTGCCGCGAGACACATGGCTATGAATGCGAAAAAAAGCGCAGTCTCCGTCGTCCAGGCCATCCAGGAGAAGAGCGACGTTCCTTGCATTTCGTCCATGCTGCTGCCTCTTTGAGACGTGACCCGGTTTATACACGGCCTATTTATACACGACCCAGCGCAAAGCCCTTGGCGATGTAGTTTCTGACGAAATATATCACGAAGGCGCCTGGGATGATCGTGAGTGTTCCGGCGGCGGCGAGGAGCCCGAGTTCATAACCTGAACTGCTAGCCGTCTTGGTCATCGTCGCAGCGATTGGTTTAGCCGCAACGGAGGTTAGCGTTTTGGCGAGCAGCAGTTCAACCCATGAGAACATGAAGCAAAAGAAGCACGCGACGCCGATACCGGCCGCAATCGTTGGCACGAAGATCTTGAAGAAGAACCCGGGGAACGAATAGCCATCGACGTAAGCGGTCTCATCCAATTCTTTGGGCACACCCGACATGAACCCTTCCAGGATCCATACGGCCAGAGGCACATTGAAGAGCGCGTGTGCGAGGGCAACAGCCCAGGGCGTGTCGAACAAGCCGACGGCCGAATAGAGCTGGAAGAAGGGCAGCGCGAACACAGCCGCTGGCGCCATACGGTTCGACAACAGCCAGAAGAAAAGGTGCTTATCGCCGATAAAGCGATAGCGCGAGAACGCATATGCCGCCGGTAAGGCAACGGAAACCGACAAAATCGTGTTGGCAATGACGTATTTCAGCGAGTTGAGATAGCCGTTGTACCACGTCGGATCGGTAAATATTTTTATGTAGTTGTCGAATGTAAACGTGCGCGGCCAGAGCGTGAACGAGCCCAGGATCTCGTTGGTCGACTTGAACGACATGTTGACGAGCCAATAGATCGGCAACAGCAGGAATAAGATGTATATGGCCGGCACCAGAGATTTGAGGCGCATCTCAATTCTCCTCGTTGCGCATCATCAGCGTGTAGAACAACCAGCTGAGAGACAGGATGATCAGGAAGTAGATGATCGACATGGCCGCTGCCGGCCCGAGATCGAACTGGCCAAGCGCCATTTTGACGAGATCGATCGACAGGAACGTCGTCGCATTGCCAGGACCACCGCCTGTCAAAACGACCGCTTCGGTATAAATCATGAAGCTGTCCATGAAACGCAGCAGAACAGCGATCGTCAGCACATGTTTGAGCTTTGGCAGTTGGATGTACCTAAACACGGCCCAGCGCCCGGCACCGTCAACCTTGGCAGCCTGATAAAACGCGTCTGGGATCGAGACGAGGCCGGCATAGCACAACAGCACGACGAGCGAGGTCCAGTGCCAGACGTCCATGAGCACCATCGTGAACCAAGCTGAGCCGGGTTGGCGCGTATAGTTGTAGTCGATGCCAAGGCCGTTGATTGCCCGGCCGAGCAGTCCGATGTCAGGTAGCGCGAAGATGTTCCACATGGCGCCGACGACGTTCCATGGGATCAAGAGCGGCAGCGCCATGAGCACGAGGCACACAGAGACCCACGGACCGCTCTTTGGCATCGCAAGTGCAATGGCTAGGCCAAGTGGAATTTCGATAATCAGAATGATGGCTGTGAACATAATCTGGCGCCAAAGTGCTTCATGAAAGCGCGGCGAATGCAGCACCTGTTCGAACCACAGTGTACCGGACCAGGTAAAAACATTGTCGCCGAAGGTTTCCTGGAATGCAAAGTTGACGACCGTCATCAGCGGAATGATGGCATTAAACGCCACCAGTAGAAAAACTGGCAGAACAAAGAACCAGGCTTTTTGATTGACTGTTTTCTTCATACCGCGCCTCCCTCAGCGCCGACGAGCCAGCCATCGGCATAGACGCGCGTGCGGCTGGCGTCGAATTTCAGGTGCCCGTTGGCTTCCGGTACTGTAGCGCCTTCCGGCACCAAGAGCTTAATTGGGTGTTCACCAGCGCGCGCAGTGACAATTCGGAAACGGCCTGCGTCCGAGACCTTGGTGACTTGCACCGGAACTCCCTCGTTGCCGAACGACACAAACTCCGGTCTGACGCCAAGTTGCAAAGCCTTGGCACCCCCCTTGTATACCAATGCGTTCGCGGTCTCTACAGTCTGGCCCGCGAACACGGCCTGGCCGCCCTTAACCTCGCATGGCAAGAGATTCATACCGGGCGAACCAATGAAATGACCGACGAACGTGTGCCTCGGCCGCTCAAAAAGATCGACCGGCGTGCCGATTTGAACGATCTGCCCCTCGTTAATGACCACAACCTGGTCCGCAAATGTCAGCGCTTCGGTCTGATCGTGGGTGACGTAGATCATCGTGCGCTTGGTGCGCTGGTGAAGCTCCTTGAGCTTGGAGCGCAGTTCCCATTTCAAATGCGGATCGATGACGGTCAACGGTTCGTCGAACATGATCACGTTGACGTCGGATCGCACAAGGCCGCGGCCAAGGGAGATTTTCTGTTTGCCATCGGCTGTTAAGCCAGACGCGCGCTTTTGTAGCGTCGGCTTTAGATCGAGCATCGCCGCCACGTCTTGGACGCGCGCGTCGATGGTCGCTTCATCGACACCGCGGTTTCGTAGCGGAAACGCAAGATTATTGTAAACCGTCATCGTGTCGTAGATGACCGGGAATTGGAATACCTGAGCGATGTTGCGCTGTTCCGGCGACTTGTGCGTCACGTCCAGATCGTTGAAATAGATGCTGCCCTTGGAGGGTGTTAGCAATCCAGAAATCAAATTGAGCAAGGTAGTCTTGCCACAACCCGACGGACCCAGCAGTGCGTAAGCGCCGCCATCGTTGAAATCCAAATTCAGCGGCTTCAGCGCCCAATCCGCATCGCGCTGAGGATTTGGTACGTAGCTATGGCCGAGATTGTGGAGCGTGATTTTCGCCATCAGCCAACGAGCTCCCCATTCGCGCCAAAGAACAGGAGTTGATCGATGTCCACGTAAAGCCGCGTTTGCGATCCAACGGCCAACCGGTGGATGCCGTGCGATTGAGACACCCAGGTCTTATCGCCGAGCGCGAAATGAATGACACTTTCCGAGCCACTAATTTCCGTGATCAAGACGCGCCCATCGATCGGGCCGGAAGTGGAAACTGGAACCGCGGTCGTGACGTGGTGAGGGCGAACGGCAATGGTGTAGTCACCGTCGGGAATGGTTGTTTCAGCTTTCCCAGCCGGCCAAGTCAAACCGCCGCTTAGTACGATTTGGCCAGCCCGCTTCGTTACCGCATGCGTATTAATGGGCGGGTCCGAGAACACAGTTGCGGTCAAAAGGTCCTTAGGCTTGCGATAGCCATGCAGTGTCGGCGCAAACTGCGTGATGCGCCCTTCATGCATGGTCGCCGTGTTGCCGCCAAAGAGCAGCGCTTCGCCAGGTTCCGTCGTTGCATAGACGACGACACATTTGCGGTCAGCAAAAAGTTTCGGAAGTTCGTCGCGCAACTCTTCGCGCAGTTTGTAATCGAGATTGGCGAGCGGCTCGTCGAAAAGGATGACATCGCTGTCTTTGACGATGGCGCGGGCAATGGCTGTGCGCTGCTGCTGTCCGCCTGAGAGTTCGGAAGGGCGGCGTTTGAGCATTGGGGTCAAGCGCAAGAGTTCGGCCGCCTTGCCTACGCGCCTATCGATTTCGGCGCGCGCCATTCCCGCAACGCGCAAGGGTGTCGCGATATTATCTTCGACGCTCAAATTGGAGTAGTTGATGAACTGCTGATAGACCATCGAAACGTTGCGCTTTTGAACGGCAACTCCCGTGACGTTCTTGCCGCGAAACCAGATCTCGCCGCTTGTCGGGCGATCCAGTCCCGCCATGAGTTGCATCAGGGTTGTCTTACCGGCGAGCGTCGGCCCGAGCAGAATATTGATATTACCTTCCTCAAGAATGAGGTTGGTCTCATGGATATAAGTGTCCGCGCCAACGCGCTTGGTGACGTTCCGGAGTTCAAGCGTCATGGAAAAGCGTACGCGCCTCCCTGGAGACCAGAGTCGATAGAGAAAACATGTGGCCGCATAAGTCCAAACTTGGTCCGGGGCGCGCCACCGCGTAGCGCGCCCCGGATCTCGGTATCAAGTCACAATCGGCTGCAATTACTTTGCAGTCCAGCGCTTGATGAGTTCGTCGTAAGCGATCGTCTGGCCTTTTTCCTTTTCGTTGGCGAGTTTGGCGGCGGGGCCATCGGCTTTACCTAACCATTCCTCGGCCTTCTTTTCAGGATTGAGGCGTGGACCACATCCGCCATAAGCCTTGTTGGCTTTGTCGGCGGCTTCCATGCGTGACATGATCAAGTCCATTTCGCTGGCGAGCCGGTCCATGGCCTGCTGAGGTGTGAACGCACCCGAGTTCACGTCACCGATCTGCTGCCACCAAAGCTGAGCGAGCTTAGGATAGTCAGGAACGTTGACGCCTGTCGGAGTCCAATTCACGCGGTCCGGCGAGCGATAGAACTCGACCAGGCCACCAAGTTTCGGCGCGCGTTCGGTGAAGGACGCGTGCTTTACGGTCGTGTCGCGGATGAACGTCAGACCAACATGGCTCTTCTTGACGTCAACCGTCTTCGAGACGACGAACTGAGCGTAAAGCCATGCTGCCTTGCGGCGATCAACCGGGGTCGATTTGAACATGGTCCACGAGCCGGCGTCCTGATAGCCGAGCTTCATGCCGTCTTTCCAATACGGTCCATGCGGCGAGGGTGCCATACGCCAGAGCGCATTGCCTTTGTCGTCGACCGTATTGTTACCCGACTTCTTGTCGGCAACCATCGAGGCCGTAAACGCCGTGTACCAGAAAATTTGCTGGGCCACGTTGCCTTGGCTCAAAGATGGAAGCGATTGATAGAAGTCGTAATCGGCAGCGCCGGGAGGCGCATACTTGCGCAACCACTCGTCCCACTTGGCGATAGCGTAGACGGATGCTGGAGCATTCGTGCCGCCGCCGCGTGTGATGGAAGCCCCAGCCGGGTTGCATGAACCTGCTTCCATACGGATGCCCCATTCGTCGATTGGGCGGCCGTTTGGAAGACCAGGAGATGTCGATCCGGCCATAGAGAGCCAAGCGTCGGTCATGCGCCAACCCAGATCGGGAGCGCGTTTGCCGTAGTCCATGTGGCCATAGACTTTAACGCCGTCGATTTCCTTCACGTCGTTGGTGAAGAATTCGGCGATGTCTTCGTAAGCCGACCAGTTGACCGGCACGCCGAGATCATAGCCGTATTTGGCTTTGAACTTGTCCTGCAGGTCCTTGCGGTCGAACCAGTCTTTGCGGAACCAATAAAGGTTCGCGAACTGCTGGTCAGGCAACTGCCAGAGCTTGCCATCGGGGCCGGTTGTAAAGGGAGCGCCGATGAAATCTTTGGTGTCGAGACCGGGATTTGTGACGTCCTTGCCTTCGCCCGCCATCCAGTCGGTCAGGTTCACGGCACTTTGCAGGCGTGAATGAGTACCGATGAGATCGCTGTCGTTGATGTAGGCGTCATAGAGATTGCGGTTGGTTTGCATCTGCGTCTGCACGGCCTGGACGACTTCGCCTTCGCCGAGCAGCTGATGGTTGACTTTGATGCCGGTAATTTCCTGGAACGCCTTAGTCAGCGTTTCAGACTCATATGTGTGGGTCGGAATGGTTTCCGACAGGACGTTGACTTCGATACCCTTCAATGGTTCAGCAGCCTTGATGAACCATTCCATCTCCTTGATCTGCTCTTCTTTCGAGAGGGCAGACGGTTGAAATTCCTTTTCAACCCACTTCTTGGCTTCGTCCATGCCGGCGAAACTTGTGCCGGACATGGTGACGGCCGCAGCGAACATGGCCACGGCGGATATACGTTTTCTCATTTGTTTATTTCCTCCCAGTGCGTAGCAAGACGAGTGCGTAGCAAGACGAGTGCTTAGAGCGGCAAGTGCTTTCAGTGCGTCCAGTGCGTAAAGAGAAGCCGACTATCAATCGAACCAAAACGAGTGTCAATTGGAAAGCCGCAGGTACCGTGCGAATGCAACGCAACATGCCGGCGACGCGCGTTTCTTCGCATTTTCAGCCGTCATTCCTGATAAACGGGTGAAAACCATGTTGCTATTCTAGTTTCGAATAGCGGTGACAAGCTAGAAAATATGAAAATTCCGCGCTAATGTTTCAGCGAATTTGGAGGACCCCATGCTCGCCGTCTCGCCACGTCAACAAGAGATTGTACGGCTCGCCCGCGATACGGGACGTGTCAATGTTGAAGGCTTGGCCGAGCGCTTCAACGTAACACCTCAAACAATTCGCAAAGATCTCAACGATCTCTGCGATCGTGGCGTCCTTCAGCGCTATCACGGCGGCGCAGTCATCGCCTCGGGCGTGGCAAACTTCGGCTACGAAGCGCGCCGGCAGCTGGCGACCGAAGGTAAGCGGCTGATCGGCGCCAAAGCCGCGTCTCTTATTCCCGACAACTCCTCTATTCTGATCAACATCGGCACCACCACCGAGCAAGTAGCAACCGCACTGAGAAACCGCCACGGGCTTTTGGTAATCACGAATAACACTAACGTTATCAATATATTAATTGGATGCGCCGGCATCGAGGTGATCGTCGCTGGCGGCGTGCTGAGACATACCGACGGCGGCGTTGTCGGCGAAGCGGCAGTCGACTTCATCCGTCAGTTCAAGGTCGACTATGCTGTCATTGGAACGTCAGCCATCGATGAGGATGGATCACTCCTCGACTACGACTATCGCGAAGTGAAAGTTGCCAAGGCCATCATGGACTGCGCACGTCACACCTTACTTGTTGCTGACAGCATGAAGTACGAACGGACAGCACCTGTTCGCATCGGCCATATCTCAGAAATCGATACCCTCGTGACTGACAAAGCGCCGCCGACCGCTATCTCTGCCATCTGCCGCGAACACAAAGTCGAGATCGTAATCGCCAATGCACCTTGAATTTTCGTTTTAGTGCGATAATCTTCGTTTTTGGACTGGCCCGCCAAGACCAGGTGCCATCTTGCCAAAAAAAACGAAACAGAACCGGCGCCGAAGGGCCCGCATAGCATCCATATCGAGCAGGGCACGTGTACGATATCGCGATCATCGGCGGCGGCGTGAATGGGTGCGGTATCGCGCGGGATGCGGCTGGCCGCGGACTAAAAGTCGTTCTGGCCGAAAAGGGCGATTTGGCATCGGGTACATCTTCGGCGTCGACGAAACTCGTGCACGGCGGATTGCGCTATCTGGAACACTACGAATTTCGCATGGTGCGCGAAGCGCTGAAAGAACGCGAAGTTCTGCTTTCCATGGCGCCACATATTATCTGGCCCTTGCGTTTTGTGCTCCCGCACCACTCGGCGCTCAGGCCCGCGTGGCTGATCCGGATCGGTCTCTTTCTCTATGACCATTTGGGTGGACGCAAAATCCTACCCGCCTCCCGCCAAATCAATCTCACGGGCGCAGCAGCAGGTGGCCCGCTCAGAAGCGAATTCACGCGCGCCTTCGAGTATTCCGATTGCTGGGTGGATGACGCGCGACTGGTTGTTCTCAACGCCATAGACGCAAAAGCGCGCGGCGCGGATATCAAAACGCGAACCCAAGTCATCTCTGCACGCCGCACGAATGATTATTGGAGCGTGGATCTCGAGTATAAGCCGACAGGACAGCGTCAAACCGTCGAGGCGCGCACCTTGATCAACGCGGCGGGGCCCTGGGTTGACGATGTCCTGACGCGGCGTGTGGGGCAGAACGGAAAACATCGCATTCGCTTGGTAAAAGGCAGTCACATCGTTGTCCCGAAACTTTTCAGCCACGACCGCGCGTACATCTTTCAGAATGCAGACCGGCGTATCGTGTTCGCCATTCCGTACGAAACAGACTTCACACTCATCGGCACGACCGACGTCGATTACACCGGCGATCCTGGCGCCGTTGCCATCACAGCCGAAGAGGTGCGCTATCTGTGCGCATCGGCAAGTAAGTACTTCAAGTCACCGGCGCGCCCCGATCAGGTCGTTTGGACTTATTCCGGTGTGCGTCCACTGCTCGACGAGGGTGGCGGGACAGCGCAAGAAGCCACGCGCGATTATGTGCTGGAACTCGACACAGCCAATGGCCAAGTGCCCCTGCTCAACATATTCGGCGGCAAGATCACAACCTATCGCCGGCTCGCTGAAGAGGCGATCGCCAAGCTGTCCGGTAGTTTGAGCACCGGCACGGCCTGGACGGCGGGCGTCACTCTCCCCGGCGGCGACTTTCCTGTTGATGGCTACGAAAATTTAGTCCGGGAG
>JANOKW010000387.1:0-6709 GCA_031419475.1 Hyphomicrobium sp.
AAAACCTCGCGCTTCGTCGTCTTTTTCTTCGACGCGTAATCGAGTGACGAAAAACTCAGCTGGTTCTCTGCCATCGGACACCCCCTCGAATCATCGAGATCAGTGTGCCATAGTCCGGCAGTTAGTCAGAGGTTCCTTAACCAACGTCCATTGGTCTCCCTTGTTCTCAACTTACTCACAATTGGTTTCTGTTTTTTGAGTTGAGTGGTGTAGTGGCGGGGCTTATTCGGCTTTACCCGTCTGCAGTATTGAAACGCGGCCGTATCGCCATGGCCGTGGCCAGCATAGCGCTTGCCCTGATAGCAATTTCATCAACCGCGACACTTTCCGGCCCAATCGAACCTGAACAGCCGAAATACGGCTGGCGCGAAGTTTGGGGCGGCGGGGATGCCATGCGCGATGTGTGGCTACTCTATTCAGGAATGACATTGGCGCCTTGGAGCGAGCACATTCACGATCCGGGCGTGCGGCTGCGTGCGCACGTGGGCTATGGCGAGTTCTATTATGTGCCGTCCAACACGTCGGGCAGCAAAAATGTCCAAACCACCGTTACCTATGCTGACGCGTTGATTGGTTATCATTGGCGCCTGGGCGAACTCACTGCGAAAGCCTTCGGAGGCATCGCCGCAATTGATCGTAGCGGCAGCGACAGCGGTTCTAGCCGGCACAATTTCGGCATGGAATACGGTCCCAAGCTGATGCTTGAGCTTTGGCTCAACGTCGGCGAGGCACAATGGACATCGCTCAACATGTCATTCACAACGGCACACAAAACAGCAAGCGCGCGTTGGCGATGGGGCTACAAGGTCGTGCCTGAGTTGTCGGTTGGTCCAGAACTGCGCTTCGACACCAACGATTTTCGTGCAGAGGACCGCAGTGCCTTCTTCGATCAATACTCTGCACGCGCCGGAGCCTTCGCCTCCTATAAGTGGCCCGGCGTCGAATTGTCTGTCGCGGGCGGCATTGCCTCACCCTTTCAAGGCACAAAACGCGACGACGACGATACCGCGATGACGCCGTACGGTACCGTCAACCTGCTTTTCCAATACTAGTTTGACAAGCTCCTTGTCTTGCTCCGCCTTTTCCGGAAGAACTGAGCCCACTGAGTCTGAGATACGATGGATAGGGGCAATTTGATGGGCCGCATTCCCGCAACAGCATTTGTGCTCGCAGCCGCCGCCCTCAGCGCCGCCGGTCCCGCTGAAGCCAGCACCTGTTCACTCACTTCGATAGAAGCGCGCGGCGAGCAGTCACGCTTTGTTTGGCTGGCCAAAACCAAGACGCGCGCCAACTGGCGGCGCAAGGTTCGTCAAACGCCTGGTCTCGGCACGGCCTATGCCAATTGGGCGCGGGCTGAAAACACCGAAGAACGCTGCTTAACCGGGCCGGCCGGGACGGTCTGTATCTTCACTGGAACACCCTGCTTGCCATAGGCTTTTCGGCAACGCCGTCCTGGCCACGCGCCGCACGCAGATTTTTTTTCGGGCCCACCCAAGGAAATCCCAAGTCCTCGCGTCTACTCCTCAAAACGAGCGGCGCAACGGGTTAACCTCGCGTGACGGAAGAGCCAGATGAAACGTTGTCGAGGCGCGCCGCTTTGGGCGACCGCGAAGCGTTTGCAAATCTCATCGCGCGCCACCACGGCCGGATTTACCGCCTCGCCTGGCGCTGGTCGGGAAGGCGCGACGCGGCTGAAGACATCGCCCAGGACGTGTGCGTGAAGCTAGCGGGCGCGATCCGCAACTATCGCGGAGAATCGTCCTTCGCCACTTGGCTGCATCGCATCGCCTACACCACGACCATCGATCACATGCGCCACAGCCAAAGGATCGTTGCGGTTGAGCCGTCTGAGATCATAAGGCTCGCAGATAGCGCGCTCGACGTATCGCCAGACGACAATATCGACGGCACTGAGTTGTGGGATGCGGTTCGTAGCCTGCCGCCGCAACAGCGGGACGCGGTGCTGATGGTCTATGGCGAAGACATGAGCCACGCGGAAGCGGCATCGATTATGGAGTGCTCTGAGAAGACCGTCTCCTGGCACATTCACACGGCGAAGAAAAAATTGAGAATTCTGCTCAAGGCAGTGGGCTAGCGATGACCGAACGAGACCTCGAAAACTTGAAACACTTGCCCGTGCCGCCACCGAGCGAACGGGCGAAAGCGGCGGCGATCAATGCCGCGCTGGCCGCGTTCAACGCCATCGATGCGCAACTGGAGCTTCCCCCGCAAGGGGACTTCCAAGTGGTCGCGCCCGGCTCCGCGGATGCGGGTTCGGACGCGACCAAAGGAAATGCCGTGCCTCTTCGTCAGACGGAAACGTCTCAACCGAAGAGGAGTTTCTTCATGCGCATTTCATCCCGCCAGAATTTGGCGCTCGCCGCTTCACTCGCAGCCCTTATGATCGCCGCGCCGATGGCGTTTCGCATGACGCAGCGGGAGGAGCAGGGAACGTTTGGAAGCGTTTCGACGGAGATAGCCAGCCGCGGCGGTGTAACACCTACAATGCCGTCGCCTGCGCCCGTCGATGTTGCGCGCGTTGAACCTGTGCCGCATCAATCCGGCGGACATGTTGGTGAGGAAGGCCCGAAGCTGGCGTTGGGCATGAAGCAAAAGGCGCAAGAGATCGCCCGCGCGACTGCTCCCGGCGCTCAGCCCCGCACGTCGCCGGTTGACTCTCGAGCCATCGCGGACGCGCGGCGTGTGGATGACGGCCTCGCCGCAAAGAAAAGCGAAGATCTGGAGCGGCAGGCTGCCACAACCAACCCGGCAGAAGGCCCGAGCGCAGCGCCGGGCGACGCAAAAGCGAAACTATCCGCCGGCAAGCAGTCGATGGGTGCCGATAACGCCGGACCAGGCACGGATTTTTCTGGCACTCTGTCTCCAGGTAATGGCGGGGCATTCGACGGCGGCAGTGCGCGCGCGCCAACGGCTACCGCACCGGCGGCTCCTGCAGCCATCGCCTCGCTCGAAAGCGACTCATCAGCACGCGGTCGCGTTGCGAATGCGCCTGACGAATATGCCACGCGCAAAATCATCGGCAACTTGAGGGCTGAATTCAAGGCCGATCCCGCTAAGCCTCGTCCGCAAGCCTGGATGGGCGGCGACGCCGATATTCAGCCGCAGATCGCGGAGGAAGAAAACCGCGACAAGTTCGATGCTAAGGAGATCAACCCGGTCAAGCAGGTGGCGAGCGAACCGGTTTCAACGTTCTCGACAGATGTCGATACCGCGTCGTATGCGTTCGTGCGCCGCGCGCTGAACTCCGGCCACCTGCCGCCCAAGGACGCCGTGCGGGTTGAGGAGATGATCAACTACTTCCCCTACGCCTACCCTGCGCCGGACACTGCCGAGACGCCGTTTAAGCCGACAATCACTGTGTTGCCGTCGCCCTGGAACGCGAACAACAAGCTCGTGCATGTTGCGATCAAAGGCTACGACCTCAAAAGTGCCGAGCGTCCGCGCGCCAATCTCGTGTTGCTGATGGACGTGTCAGGCTCGATGGGGCCCGCCGACCGCCTGCCGCTGATCAAGAACGCGTTCCGCCTGCTTGTCGATCGGTTGAAGCCCGACGATACGGTCGGCATCGTCACCTATGCCTCGGGCTCCGGCATCGCGCTTGAGCCGACGAAAGTTTCGGACAAATCGAAAATTCTTGCGGCTATCGACAGGCTGAGTGCGGGCGGTTCGACAGCGGGCGCGGCTGGCATCGCAGATGCCTATCGCTTGGCCGAAGCAGGTTTCGAAAAAAGCGCTGTCAATCGCGTCATCCTCGCGACCGATGGCGATTTCAACGTGGGCATCACGGATCAGAATGAGCTTAGAGGCTTTATCGAACGCAAGCGCCAATCGGGCATTTTCCTCTCCATCCTCGGAGTCGGTCAAGGCAACCACAACGATGCGCTTATGCAGACTCTCGCGCAGAACGGCAACGGCACGGCGGCTTACGTCGATACGTTGAACGAAGCGCGCAAGGTTCTGGTCGATGAGTCGTCCTCCACGCTTTTCACTATTGCCAAGGATGTGAAGGTGCAGATCGAGTGGAACCCGGCTGCGATCACGGAGTACCGTTTGGTTGGGTACGAAACTCGTGCGCTGAAACGCGAGGACTTCAACAACGATAGGATCGACGCGGGCGATATCGGCTCGGGCCACACGGTGACGGCAATCTATGAAGTGACGCCGGTTGGCGCGCCGCGCGTTGTCGAAGACTTGCGCTATGGGAAGAAGGTTGCGGCAGAAGCGACGCTCACTCCTGCGCCAGCTAAGGATGACGCCGCATCGAAAGAACTCGGCTTCCTGCAGCTGCGCTACAAGCGCCCGAATGAGGATACGTCGCAGCTCATTTCGCTGCCGATTGAAAGCGGCCTCGATAAAAAGGTTTCCGAAATTGCGGGCGAAGTTCGCTTCTCGACCGCCGTCGCCGCCTTCGGTCAACTTTTAAAAGGTGAACCCTTTACCCAGGGCTACACCTTCGATGACGTCCTCACACTCGCGCAATCCGCCCGCGGCGACGACCCATTCGGCTATCGTGCGGAGTTTTTAAACCTCGTGCGCTTGGCCAAGAGTGCGCGGCCGTAACACTTGTTATCCTGGCCGGAGATGCGTGGCTACGCACTGCAGAAGCCAGGACCCCGACTTTTCCCAGGGCGTTTTGCAGCGAGCCTCTGGGTCCCTGTCTGTCTCGAATATGCCAGTACGGCTCGGCCGGGTTGACAGTTATCGTCGTCCGGCCGAACGGCACTCCTTATTGCTACTTCGCAATCTTTCGCGATGGCGCGGCACTCTTCGTCTTTGCAGGCGCTGCTGGACGATCGGCCACTGCCTCACCGGCCGGAAGCCGTGCCGTCTGCACGACCTCTTCGACAGTCGTCGCGTCCGTCGCTAACCGCGTTGCCATCAGCTCTTCGCGCGTCATCACATGAATGCTCTTATGCGAGGCCGCACGCATCAAGCCGTTGATCTTGTTGCCGATACCCATCTCAGAAAAATATGCGGCGAGTTTTTTGTACTCAACTTCGGCCGTCTTCACCTGTTCGGTTTTTTCGCTAACTTTTTTGGACGATATCAGGACTTTTTTCTTCGCGCCCGTGGGCACGCCCAAGAAATGGCTTTGGGAAATCTTGTACTTCTGGAGAATTCTAACCGTCGTCCTGTAGGACGCGACTTCGTGCACACCGACAAGTGACGCGCGCCCGACGATACGCCGCGTGCCACCGGCAAGGGTGAACGCGCAGGCCGAAGCGCACACCGCGAGATAGGCATTCGGCTTGCCTGTGCGGATGCCCCGCACTTTGCGCGCAAGGCATGTGGCATCGCCGCGTGCGCAGGTCTGAAGTTCCGTTTTGCTGACCGCGATGTCCAGCCCGTTAGCGCGGATCAAGCGGCCGAGCGCGAGCGATTCTTCAACCGTTCCGCCCGGAGACTCGATGAGGATGGGAAGTTTCTGCTTGCCGAGTTGCAGCAGAACTTTCTTGAGCTTAGCGACAGCCCCGGCTCTGATCGTGCCCTGCGCCGCGATCCAGGCCGGGCAGTTGGGCTCGCAGTTTGGCTCGGAACTTTTCACTATGAAGACGTCCATGGGCGGCGGCGCTTTTGCGGCCTTGGCCAAGGCTGGAGCGCTGCGGGGGCTCTCGGGACGGGGTGCCGCTTCAACGGCTCCAGCTAAACAAACGCAAATGAATGCGCCGGCGCTTGCCTTCAGCCGGGAACATAATGCCACACAATACATTCTAGGGTGCTCCGCTCAACCTTCACGCCACAAAAAAGAATACGGCCGTCGCGGCACTCTATTGAAGTTGCTGTGAGAGATCAGCCTGCGACTTGTACATTTTTGTGCCCCGACGATACCGCCCTGGTTTTCTATTTTCTAGGACTACTGTTCCTGCTTTAGGGTGTTGCGGCTTAGACTGAGGTTCGACGACACGACTTTGCCAAGCTTCTTGCAGCTGTCCATAGGAAAAGGGCAACCCTTGCGCGCCTCCATACGGCCGATGATCTTGGCGTTGTCTTCGCCGATGACCGTCGATGGCTTCTCAATAGAGGGATCGCAGGTCGCGTCATTACCGAAGTACGAATATCCAATCGGCGTGAAGAAGCAGTAGTTGGAACGTGTGTACATTTCATTGCGCGCTACCCACAATGAAGGGCAGTCAAGCTTACGCACTTCCTCCCACGTCAATTTGCGCGCCAGGCTATCGGCAATGACAGGTTTCGCCGCATCATAGGAGTAGAGGCATGTCGGCTGGCGCCCGAGTGCGACTGCGTACAGTGCCACGCAACTGGCAACCCCCATCAGCGAGAAGAATGCAACAAGCGCCCATTTCGGTACTAGGCTCGAATTCCATAGAACCGCAGCAGTGGCCAGCACGACCGCTATCAGGATTTGATGGGGATCACCCAGCCCTGTGAATCCAGCCAGGTTGAGGGCGAGATTGACGACGCTGTCGAGCGTGTAGACCATTATTATTACCGTTCAAAACATGGCGAAATATCAAATTTGCAGCGCGAGAACATTTCTTCCCGTATTTTGTGTTCTGGAAGGAAGCATATCAAATCGCCAAATGCCCTCTAGCAGGCTGTTGAACTTCTCGCCTGCTGACAAGGGTTCGCGAATATGATTCCGTTGCCCTTTGGAATGCAAGGGGGCTTCGATGCGCGGATCGGATCAGAACTCAGGCTCGTTATTCTCTTATGTTGACCTTGAAAG